>CAXUNV010000260.1:0-6805 GCA_964252355.1 uncultured Chthoniobacterales bacterium
CTCGGCAGCGCCATTGCCCGGCGGCTGCCCCGTGACGGACTGGAGGTGCGCGGCCTGGTGCGTGACTAGGCGAAGGCGGCCGGAGTCGCCACGGTCGGCATGGTTCCCGTCGTCGGCTCACTCGATGATGACGAGCTGTTGCGCACGCAGGCAGTCGCTGCCGACGCCACCATCAACGCGCCCAGCGCCGACCATGCGGCGAGCTCCCCTTCCGCCCCCGCGGTGCGCCCGCCGGTGGCGCGCCAAGCCAGCGGACGAAGGTAGCGCGGACGCCCCCGTCCATTGGAAGGCCACCTCATTCTTGGGCCCGCGGTGTCAGGGGCCGGCCCGCCGTACCGGCCGACGCCGGGAGCGCGGACGCTTCGTCCGTTCCGAAGCCGCCCCGCCCTCGGGTTCACGCCGCGATCAATCCAGTATTCTGGAGAGCACGACCAACACATTCTTGCAAACTGTTAGCGAAACTGCTTTCCTGCGGATCGGATGCCAAAACCCCCGTTCACCCCGTTCGGCGACGCCGGCCCGCTACGAACCCACCGCCGCAGGCTTCCACATTGGGATAAGGCGGGTTGCACGTACTTCGTCACGTTCCGGTTGGCGGATTCTTTGCCGGCGGGACGTCTTGCCGCACTGGAGCACGCCCGGGAAGTCTGGCTACGCGAGCATCCAAAGCCCTGGAGCAAGGTGGACTGGAGGGCGTACGACGACTTGTTCGACGCCCGTATGCAACACTGGTTGGATCAGGGTCACGGCAGCTGCCTTTTACGACGTTCTGAATGCCGTGAACGTTTGATCGAGATTTTGTTCGACCAGCACAAGAGGCAGTACGCGCTGGATTCATTTGTCCTGATGCCCAACCACGTGCATGCGCTGCTGCGGCCGGATCCATCGACGCTGCTCGCCGGGATTGTCCAACGCTGGAAGACCTGTTCCGCTCAGCGCATCAACACGTTCACGGGCGGGGCGGGGCGATTCTGGATGCCAGAGTATTTCGACCGTGCGGTTCGGCATGAAGAGGGCCTGTTTCGGTACAGGCGGTACATCAGGGAAGACCCGGCCAAAGCGCGGCTAAAGGTGGGCGAGTACACGTTCTGGTCAGCCGGTTGAGGGGAAAAAAAGTGCTTCTTTGGACGTTTCAGGATTTGTTGGCGCAGGCGAGTCGCCGATTACGGACGCAGCGTCCGCGTTCCCGGCGTCGCCGGGCGGGGCAGTTTGGCCGGCGGCGGCGTGCACCCGTGGGTGGTACGGCCTTATTTACGGACGCAGCGTCCGTGTTCCCGGCGCCGTTCGGCCGGGGACATGCCGGAGCGGGTCGGCGCAGGGGTGTGGCCAACGACGCCGTCCCCCACCCTTCGTGCCCTTTGCGGCCTTCTGTCTACCTGCCCTTCTCTTCGTCACCCGCTAATGCGCCGCGCCCGCTTTGGCGGGGGCGGCAAACTTTCGGATGGCCAGCGCCAACAACAGACCCGCGCCGGTCGGGATCATCAGGAAAAGAAAGCAGTCCAGGTAAGCCAAAAGCGAGGCTTGTTGGTTCATCACCGCCAGCAATTGCCCCTGCGCCTTTTGCGCGGCGTCCACCGCGGAAGAGCCGGCGTGCGCCAACGTGCCGGCCGCACGCTGCAGCCAGTCGCGGTAGAGCGGGTTTTCCGGCGTGAGATGGCCGACCAAACGTTCTTGGTGAAACTGTGCGCGCCGCGCGAGGACGGTGGTTGCTACCGCGATACCGAAGCTCCCGCCTTCGTTTCGGAACAGGTTGGTCAGGCTGCTGGCTTTGTTGTTCTTCTCCCGCGGAAGATAGGAGTAAGCCACTTGGCTCGTGGGCACGAAGAGGAAAGCCAACCCAAGCCCCTGCAGCATCCGCGCCCGGGCAAACGTCCCGTAATCGGCATCGAGATCGAGATGGCCGTAGTGCCACATCGAGAGCGTGAGGATGCCGAAGCCCACCAAGATCAGCCGCTTGGCGCCGACCTTCGGCGTGAGCCTCACCACGAGGGGCACCAGGCAGACGATCACGATCGCCCCCGGGGTGAGCGCCATACCGGCCGTCGTCGCATTGTAGCCTTCCAACGTCTGTAGCAGTTGCGGCACCAGCACCGTGCTCCCGAACAGGACGAACCCGAACAGAAAATAGAGGCAGGAGGCCAGCGCAAAGTTCCGCTCCCGCAACAGGGTGAGGTCAACGACGGGATCCTTCTGGCGAAGTTCCCACCAGAGCGCCAGGGCGAGCGCGGAGACGCTAACGACGGTGAAAACGGTGATGAACCGGCTGCCGAACCAGTCATCTTCCTGGCCTTTGTCGAGCACGACTTCCATGCAGCCGAGCCCAAGCCCGATCAGCACGATGCCAACGTAATCGATCCGGAGTCTGCCAGAGGCGCGGGTCCGCCGGCGTTCCTCGGTGAAATGCTCAGGGTCGCGGACCAATTGGCTGGTGAGCAGCAGGGAAAGCAACCCGAACGGGAGATTGATGAAAAAGATCCAGCGCCATGAATAATTGTCGGTGATCCAGCCGCCCAGGGTCGGCCCCAGGGCAGGGGCGAGAACGATCGCCATGCTGTAAAGACCGAAGGCCGCCGCCCGCTTGTTCGGCGGGAACGTATCGACCAGCATCGCCTGCTCCGAAGGCGCCAGGCCGCCGCCGCCCACCCCTTGGAGCACTCGGAAGAAGATGAGGCTACCCAGGCTCGGCGCGATTCCGCACAGGAACGAACTGACGGTGAAAAGCGCGACGCACGTCATGTAGTAGTTTTTCCGACCGAAGACGCGGCTCAACCACGCGCTCAGCGGGAGGACGACCGCGTTGGCGACCAAGTAGCTGGTCAGGATCCACGTCGCCTCGTCCACGCTGGTGCCAAGCCCGCCGGCGATGTGTGGCAAGGCCACGTTGGCGATGCTGGTGTCCAGCAACTCCATGAACGTCGCCAAGGTCAGGGTCAGACCGACCCACCAGGGGTTGATCGGCCGGCCACGAGCGGTCAGCGGGGCTTCCACACGCTTACAGGGTGGCGGGATCCAGCGGTTGGGCAGGGCCAACCCCGGAAACCGGCGACGCGTTGAGCTCGACTTCTGGCTCCACCGATTCCCCCGGCCAGAGGCGGGCCAGCGCCGACCCGGGTTCGTCAAACACGATCTTCACCGGGACCCGTTGCACCACCTTCACAAAATTGCCCGTCGCGTTCTCGGGCGGCAACAGGGTGAATCGGCTGCCCGTTCCCGTCTGAAAGCTTTCCACGTGCGCGCGCAACTTCGTCCCGGGCAGGGCATCGACCCGCACGGTCACGGGTTGACCCACCGCCAAGCGTTTCAGCTGCGTCTCTTTGAAGTTGGCGATCACCCAGACGTCGGCGGGCACCAGGGAGAAAAGTGTCTGACCGGGCTGGACGTAGTTGCCCGGTTCCACCCCTTTTCTGGTGATCCACCCGTCGGCTGGGGCGATGATGCGGGCGTAGGAGAGCTGCAGGTGCGCCTGCTGGAGGCCGGCCTCAGCCTGCTGCACCTCGGCCTCCGCGGTCTGGCGCTCCGCGTCTGCGAGGTGCACCTGGGCCTGTTGAGAGACGATCTTCTTCGCAGCCGACTCGGCCGCCGCCGCGGCGCTTTTAGCGCCGGCCACCGACGCGTCGTACTCGCGACGGCCGATCACCTGCCCATGCATCAACTGCTCGTTGCGCTTCAGGTCCGCGCTGGCGTTGTCGGCGTTGGCTTGGGCGCTGGCGAGGTCGGCCGTGGCTTGGCCTAGGCCAGCCCCAGCGACGTCCTGCTGCGCCTGCGCTTGCGTCAGGCGACTGCGGGCCGCCGCCAAGTTCGCCTCCGCGCTGGCGACATTCACGGCGAAGTCGCGCGGGTCCAACTCGACCAAGAGGTCACCGCGATGCACGAGGTAGTTGTCGTTGAAATGCACGGCCAAAACGTGCGCGGCCACCTTGGGGCTGACCCCGATGACGTGACCTTCGACGAAAGCGTCGTCCGTGCCCACCCGACCGGCCCCGCGCAGGTACCAAACCGCGGCGCCCGCGGCGGCACACGCCAGGAACCCCGCCGCGAGAAGGCGACGTCGCCAAGCGCGAGGACGGTTGGCTTGGGCTGGCGGGACGGAGCCGGCGGCCGGGTGTTCCGGTACTGGGGCGGGAGCGGCGGCGGGTTCCGCGACCGGCGTTTTGGTCGGGGCGCGTTCTGTCACGGTGGCGGCGCTCATGAGAGTTGGTTACGGTCGGTGCGCACGGGGTTTTCAGGGGCGAGGCGATCCAGGGCGACGATGGCGCCCAGCGAAAAGCGGGTGATGTGGTCGGCGATGCGGTCGATTTCGGCGGCAGTGATCTTGAAGTCGGGGTGGAGCCGTTGGGTGATGGGTTGCCCCTGCAGGTGGTAGAGGCATTGTCCCATCACGCTGGCCGACACGTCGCGCAGTTCCCGCCGTCCCAAACGCCCGCCGGTCAGCTCGCGGAGGGTCGGCGTGAGGAATTGGTCACGCAACGGCCGGATGACGTTCTCCACCAGGTCGTCGAGCGCCGAGGTGGGGTCGGCCATTTCGCGGGCCATCAGGCGGGCTTTCCACTTCGGCCGGGCCGGGTCGAGGATCACGGTCAGGAACGAGCGGATGAAGATTTCCAACCGCCGTTCCGGCGAGGATGGCGCTTGGGTGACGGTTTGGTGAAAGGCATGCCGAACCGCGCAGACGTCGCGCAACACCTGTCGGTAAAGCCCGGCTTTGTCGCGGAAATGGTAGTTGATGGCGGCGACATTCACCCCTGCCCGGTCCGTGATCGCCCGCACGGTGGCACGATCGAACCCGTGCTCGGCGAAGACCTCGCCCGCAGCGGACAGGATGCGCTCGCGCGTGTCGTCCTCGTCCTCGGCCTCGGGTACCCGCCGGATCTCCGACCGTCGCCTCATCTTCAACATTTAAACGCTTGTTTGAAAAAGTCAAACAGACGTTTGAACCGGGCGGCAGCGCGCGCCCGTTTCCGGGAACTCCGTGCTGCTATTTGCGATCCGCGCTTGGCGATTTCCCCGCCCGCCACTCCGGCCGCAGCAGGGCGTAGACGCAGAGGTCGACGAACCCGTCGGGCAAACACTCCGCTTCCCGGGCCACGCCTTCAAACCGGAACCCGAGCCGGTCGCAAACCCCTCGGCTCGGCCCGTTGCCGACTGCGGCACGAATCTCGATCCGGTGCAGGTCGAGCTCCTCGTAGCCGTGCTGGAGCAGACGCCCGACCGCTGCCGTCATCCAGCCACGACCGCGTGAGGCCGCCTCCAGCCAATAGCCGACCATCCCCGTGCGGTTGCCTCGGTTGATCGTGTGCAAGGCCAGCGTGCCCACGATCCGGCCGTCGGCCTTCAGCACGAAGTCCGCGCGGAACCCTAGCCGGGCGCCCTCCAACGCATCGCGTGCGAAGCGCGCGGTGTCGTCCTCCACCCGGATGCCATCTACCCAGGGCAGCCACCGCCGGAGGTGCTCCCGGTTGGCCACGGTCAATCGAAAGAGGTCGACGGCGTCCCTCTCCTGCAGGGGAGAAAGCGTCAGCCCAGCGATGGCGGTGTGGAGCGTGGACACGGCGGCAAAGAAACGGGAGCGAAAAAGCCGGAAGTAGGAAGCCGGGAGGGAGAAGGCGGCGAAGATCAAAACCAGAGACGAGAGACCAGAAACTGGTCACTCGCCCCGCGTTTCAGATCTCCGCCGGTGTGTACGGCAGGCCGTGCGCTTCGGCGACGGCGGCGTTGTTCAAGGTTCCGGCGTGCACGTTGATCCCGCCGCGCAGGCCCGGTTGTTTGCGGACGGCGCCCTCGAGCCCGGCGTCGGCGATAAATTCGACGTACCGCGCCGTGACGTTGGTCAGCGCCTGGGTCGCGGTGCGGGCGTACGCGCCCGGCATGTTGGCCACGCAGTAATGCGTGATGCCTTCCTCCACGAAGGTCGGTGCTTGGTGGGTGGTCGCGTGTGACGTTTCGCAACAGCCGCCCTGGTCGATGGCGATGTCGACGAGCACGCTGCCCGGTTTCATCATGCGCAGCATTTCCCGGGTGATAAGGCGCGGCGCCCGCGCGCCTGGCACGAGCACGGCGCCGATCAAGAGGTCGGTCCGCGGCAGCATTTCGAGCAGGTGCGCCTCGCTCGAGTAGAGGGTGTGGGCGGTGTGCATGGTGATGTCGAGAAAACGCATCCGCTCGACGTCCACCTCCAAGATCGTGACTTCCGCGCCCAGGCCGGTCGCCATGCGGGCGGCGTTCACGCCGGAAGTGCCCCCGCCGATGACCACCACGTTGCCGGGCAACACCCCCGGCACGCCGCCCAGAAGGACGCCTTTACCGCCGCTGTGTTTGGCCAGGAAGTAGCCGCCGACGATGATGGACATGCGCCCGGCAATCTCGCTCATCGGCTCGAGCAACGGCAGGCGCCGGTTCACCTCGACGGTTTCGTAGGCGACGGCCGTACACCCGGAACGCAGGAGCGCCTCTGTCAGGTCTTTGTTGGCGGCCAAATGCAGGTAAGTGAACAGGATCTGTCCGGGCCGCAGCAGGCCGTACTCTTCCGGCAGTGGTTCCTTGACCTTCACGACCATGTCCGCGGCCGCAAAGACGTCGGCGTGCGCATCCACGAAGGTGCCGCCCGCCTGACGATACTCCTCGTCCGGGTAGCCGCACCCCTCCCCTGCCCCGCGTTCCACGTAGACCTCGTGCCCGTGTTTGGTCAGGCCGTAGACGATGGAAGGCAGCATCGCCACCCGGTTTTCTTGTTCCTTGATCTCCCTAGGCACGCCGATCTTCATGCGGCTTCATATAAACCCGGAGGGCGTTCCGCGCACCCGGTGAC
>CAXUNV010000261.1:0-3466 GCA_964252355.1 uncultured Chthoniobacterales bacterium
CCTTGGAGGATGAATTGGATGCCGGTCGGGACGCGGATGACTGTCGTAAAACTGTTGAGCTCCGTGATGAAAAGCGCGCCGGCGACCGTGCCGAGCACGCTTCCGGCTCCGCCGCTCAACGCCGTCCCCCCGACCACCGCCGCGGAAACCGAAGAGAGCAGGAACTGATCCCCGATGCCCAGGCTGGGCGCGCCCACGTAAGCGGTCAGCAAAAGACCGCCGCACGCCGCCAGCAGGCTGCAACCAAGGTACGCCACGATCGCCACCGTCCTGACCGGGACCCCAAGCGTGGCTGCCGCCGTCGGGTTGGCGCCGACGGCGTAGAGTTGCCGGCCGAAGACCGTGCGCCGGGTCACCAGGGCCGTCGCACCGGCCAACGCCAACCAGACCAGGGCGGCGGTGGGCACCCCGGCCACGGTCCCCTGACCCAAGCGGGCGAAAGCCGGATCGACCCCGCCGTGGGGTGCGCCCCCGGTGTAGATCAGGGCGCCGCCGAACAGGATCGAGTTGGTCCCGAGGGTCGCCACGAGCGCGGGGATGCCAGCGGCCGCGATCAGGAGGCCGTTAAGGGCGCCGACCGCCGCGGCCAACGCCAGGGGTAGGAGGACCCCTGGCGCAACGTTCCCGCCGTGGGCCATCGCGTCGGTGGCCAGGATGTTGGTCATCGTGACTACGCCCGCGACCGACAGGTCGATGCCGCCGACGAGCAACGCCAACGTTTGGCCGGTGGCCACGGCGCCGAGGAAGGAGGCGACTTGGAGGGTGTTGGCGACCTGGGCCGGCCGGAGCATCCCGGGCGAGAGGAAGCCGCAGCCAAGGTAGAGGCCGAGCACGGCCAACCAAATCGGGCCGATCCCACCCAGGGTCGCGGCAGCGAGTCCCAGCGGTCTGAAAGTTCTCAGGGTGCGCATGAGGTATCCGGGAACGGGGGGAGCCGGCGCGAAAACGGGAGACAGGGCCGGCCGGTCGGGGGACCAACGCAACGGAGGTTACGGACAGGCGCGGTCCGCCTCAAGACGATTGTGGCGGGGCCGTGCTTGGAGGCGCTTGCGGACGGGGTGACCTTTGGGTCTGCGGTGGCGCGCAGATCCAGGCGGCCGAGTCGGGCGGCCTTCCGGGGCGGCTGGAGGGTGCCGGGCCCACACGACCCTGGGACGCCGCCAGGATGGTTCCGCAACGGCACCCTCCAACCTGCGGGAAACCAAGACGAGGTGAGCCCGACCTGCAGGTTGGGGGTTAACGCCCCAACGCAGGCACCGGCAGGAATCTGCCGGCGGGGCGGTCCGGCACCGCCCTTGCCACGACGCCGGGTCACGAAGCGGCCAGGCCGCTGAGGGCGCGCGAGAGCAAGTCTTCCTCCTCCGGCAACAACGGCAGGCGCTTGGCCAAGCCCAAAAGGGTGCGCGCCTCGTTCCGGTCACCGATGGCCGCGGTGACCAACCCGCTGTAAAGCGGTTCGGTTTGCCGGCCGTGTTCATCCAGGGTCTCCAGCACGCGGGCGGCTTCCTCCCCCTTGCCCTGCAAGGAGAGCGCGTAAGCGTAGATGGCCGTCATGGCTGGCGAACGGTTGCCGCCCTCCTCCCATTGCTGGCGCGCGAAGTTGGCGTACGTCTCGCGGTTGACGTTTAACAAGAGGCCGAGCCGGGCGTAGGTGTTGGCGGCGGTGCGGTCGTCCGGTTTCAATTCGACGGTCCGCTTGGCGACCCGAAACAATCCGGGGGTGTCCTTCCGGACGTCGTAAATGCCAGCCAACCGCGGCAACGCCGTGTCGGCGCTGCCCGGCAGAGCCGCCAATGCCCATAATGTTTGCTCCAGCTGCGGTTGCCACGACCAACGGGCCGCCAAGTCGGCGAGGTTGGTCAAGGCGCGGACGTTGCGTCCGGCGGCGTTGAGGCACTCTTTCCAGACCACGCCGACCTCCACGCTGGGATGCTCGGTCTGCAACGTCTGACCGTGTGCCTTGTACGCCAACCGGAAAAGGTCGAGCCCGGGCCACGGGTCTTTATCGGTGGCTTCGACCAGGAGATCCCAATTTCCCAAGCGGTCCAGGGCGTCCGCGCGGGCGTAGCGGACGAAGGGGCTTTTGGCCGCCGCGCCGCCAATCGCGTCGGCGGCGCGCAACGCCAAGGCGCTCTGGCCGTTTTTGTTCAGCCAATCCAGCAGTTGTCCCTGGAAAAGGCCCTCACTACCGAACGTCGAGAGCGCCCGGCCCACGAGGTTGTCCAGCGCCCCGGGCGAGCCCCGCAGGTACGCTTCCGCCGCCACCAGCACGTTGTCACGGGTGAAGCCGCTGGCCACGAGTTTGTCGGCTTGCGCCGTCGCGGCGTCGAAGTCATTGACCGCGATGGCGTGCTGAATCAGCGTGCGTCGCGCCGGTGCCTCCGTTTCAGGGTTGGCACTTAGCTCGTCGAGCGTGGACAGCCCTTCGCCGCGCTCGTAGGGACTGCGTGAGAAAACTTCTGCGGCCGCCAAGTTGAGGCGGTCGGTGGCCGTCGCCCCGGGCTGGCGCAGCGCCTCGCGAAAGAGCGCCAGCGCACCGTCGTAGTCCCGGCGGGCGGCGGCGACCTGACCCGCCGCGCGCAGGTAAGGGAGGCCCCGCGGCACCTCCGGCGGCCAACGGTTCAGCGCATTTTGCGCAGGTTCGACCTCACCGGCCCGGACCGCGGCCGCGCAGTACGCCGCGCGGGCCTCCGGATCTTTCGGCGAGACTTCCATGGCGCGACGACGCCAATCGGCCTCGTTCGCCGCCGAAGATTTGCCGGCCACCTCGGCCATCAGGTCGATGGCACGCCGGTTGTTGCCGTTCAACTGCAGGGCGCGCTGGAGCGCGAGCGTCGCCTTCGCCGGGTCGTTTTGGGCGAGTGCCGCCTTGGCCGCGTCGACGGATTGGTCGCTCTGCCAAGCGTGCAGCCAAGCCAGTGGGCCGGCCGGCACATTTTGGACGCTTGCGAGGACGACGACCCAAGAGAAGAGCAATGCCTGGGAAAAGCGCATCGGTAGAGGGGGCGGGCTTCAACGCCGGTGGGTGTTGGAGGCGTCGTTGCGCGCCGCCAGCCCCTGATCCGTCCCGGTCACTTCGGCCAAGGCGGGCGGCGCCACCACGTTCTGTAAAAGTTCGGTCGCGCGTTGCCAAGCCTCTGCCGGGTTGTCGTACCCGCTGGCGACCAACTCGAGGCTGCGCCGATCGGCGCGGTTGACGTGACGCAGGACGGAGCGCAGCCGGCCGGACACGCTGGCCGCCGCAAGCACCTCTTCCGAGGTGTGGATCCCGCTGCCGTCCGCGATGAAGAAGACGTTGAGCGGTTTGCCGTCGTCGTCGAATTGAAGGTGTTTCACCCAAAGGCGCGTGCCGCCCACGGCGACCTCGCGATAACAATGATCGGCCACCAACTTGCGCCCTGAAGCCGGCAGGCAGATTTCCGGCGAGTGCTGGTTGCGCGCGAAGAACGCGCGCACACCCGGTTTC
>CAXUNV010000261.1:3477-6767 GCA_964252355.1 uncultured Chthoniobacterales bacterium
AGTAGCCGACCCAACGGTGGCCATCGTCGGTCAACCAAGTTTGGCCGCTGCCACCGTCGCACTGCAGCAGGTCGTAAATGCGCTTGCTCAACGGCACCGGCTGCACCGCGGCGCCCACGCGCGTCCAGGCCACGCCCCAGGGCGTTGGTCCCTCGGTGGCACCCTGGCGGTACCACGCGAAGGTGAAAACCTCGCCCGCCAGCAAAAGCGCGACGCACCCACCAAGGGCAAGGCGCGCCGCCCGACCCGGCCAAACCGGCGCGGGCACCGCCCCCCGGGCCGGGAGCGGCCCACGCGGGTCTGGCCGCAAGCCAAAGACCACGACGAGGATGCCGGCCACGGCGAATGCCGCCGTGCCGGCGGTGTCATGCCAGCTTTCCAAGGCGGCCGCGCCGTGCTGGGCACCCATCCAAGCCAAAAACGTGATGCGGCCGAGGTTGCCGGCGAACGCGATCACCCAGCCCAGCGCCACGGTCCCAAACCGGCGCCAGCCCCGCCGGCCGGAGAGCTCGGAGAGCGCCAGCCCAAGCAAGACCATCGTTTGAAAACTCTTGATCCCGCTGCACGCCTCGTCGACGCCGATGAGCCCGCTCTGCGTCTCCAGCACCGTGCCGTGTTGCACGGTGACGATGCCGCAGGCATTCAGGATTTCGGTCGCGACCGCCGCACCGATCTTCATGAACGAGAGCGTGACCGGCATTTCCACCCGGCCCAACCAAGGCACGGCGGAGAGCGGAAAAAGCGTGACGAAGGCGAAATGCCGGACGTACGCCCAGCCGCCGAACAGGTAAGCCACTGCCAAGCTGAAACCGACCGTTTCAAACCCGAGGATCCAGAGGAGCGGCCGCCAATCGGGGTTCGCCTCGACCACCCACCGCGTCGCGGTGACGCCGAGTGCCGCGACCCCGGCAGAGGCGAGCGCCAGCATCCGGCCTGGAGAGGTCCCGCCCGGGACCGGCCGTCGGCGCCACGCGCGGTAAGCAAAAACGGCGAACAACACCGGCGCCGCCCAACCGTACTGGTAGTCTTCGTTCACCAGCCAAGTCCGGGCGTTCTGGGCGAAGAAGACGGCCCAAACGTAGGCCAGCCCCGCGAGCGCAAAGCCGGCCGGCCAGCGGGTCGCCGGATCAAAAAGAGGCTTCGTACGCATGGGGCGGTAGGTCGCATGGCATAACCCAAGGTGCCCGGAGCGACAAACGGAAACTCGGGCGGGTGGACCGACCGGGCCACCTTGGGGCCGGACCTGCTGAACCATCACAATCGCCAGAGGTTCATGGATCTTTTCCGTGCCCGATACCCGCTGCCAGGGGGCACGCGGGAGAGTTTTTGTCCCGAAAGTCGGCCGTCGGAGTTGCCGTGGGCGCCTGCGGTAAGGGGCGCACCCCTAGCCTTCCCGTCCCTTTCAGCTACCATGCCCTGCCCGACGCTGCACCCGCATGGATCTCGTTGACCCCTCGCCCACACCGCCAGAGTCTCCCCCTGCCCAAACGGCCGCCCACGGACGGCCCGATCCTCCGCGCGGCGTGATCTTTCTGCTGGCGTTCGCCGCGGCGGCGGTCGTCGGCAACCTCTATTACAACCAACCGCTCCTGAACTCCTTGGCGGCGACCTTCCATGCCACGGCCACCCAGGTCGCCGGGGTGACGACCGCCACGCAGTTGGGCTACGCCGCCGGCCTCCTTTTTATCTTGCCGCTGGGCGATTCGCTCGACCGGCGCTACCTGATGGTGCTGACGACGCTGCTGTCGGCCGGCGCGTTGCTGCTTCTGACGCTGGTGCGCTCGTTAGCGCCGTTCCTCCTGGCGAGCTTTGCGCTGGGCGCCATCTCCGTCACCCCGCAGCTGGCGGTGCCTTACGCGGCCACCTTGGCGCCTGCGCACCGGCGGGGGCGAGCCGTCGGCACGGTCATGAGCGGGTTGCTCGTCGGCATCCTGCTCTCGCGCACGGTCAGCGGCTTCCTCGGCGCGCGGCTCTCGTGGCAGGCGGTCTACCGACTCGCCGCCGTCCTCATGCTCCTCTTGGGCGCGTTGCTCTGGCGGGTGTTGCCGCCGCAACGGGCGCCCCGCCGGGCCGCCTACGGCGCGCTGCTTTGGTCCTTGCCCCGCCTTTGGTCGGAACACGCGCTCCTGCGGCGGCACGCCCTGCTGGGTGCGGCGGGTTTTGGGGCGTTCACCATGTTCTGGACGACCCTCGCTTTTCACCTGCACGCACAACCCGCGCGTTACGGCAGCGACGTGGTGGGCGCTTTTGGCCTCGTCGGCCTGTCCGGCGCCTTGGCCGCGCAGGTCGCGGGACGTTGGGCGGAGCGCCGGCCGGCGCGCGTGGTCAACGGCGTCTTCCTGACCGTCGTCGTCGCTTCGTTCGCCTTCATGGCCGTGCCCTCCCCGCTTCTGCTCGTCACCCTGGCGGTGGGAGTGGTGCTGATGGACGCCGGCGTGCAGGGAAGCCACATCGCCAACCAGACCAGGATCTACTCCTTGCCGACGGAACTGCACAGCCGGCTCAACTCCGTGTACATGGTTTCATCTTTCCTCGGTGGGGCGCTCGCTTCCCAAGTCGCGGCCCTGGCTTGGACACACCTTGGCTGGGCCGGCGTGTGCGCCAGCGCCGCGGCCCTGGCCGGGGCGGGTTTAGTCGTGCTTCGGCTGGGCGGTGCAGGGGAACCGCGGAGGTGACCGGCGCGGGCGTCGCGAGCCGCGGTTGGCGCGACCGCTTAGGTCGACGAAGCTGCTCGGCACATCTAGATCACCTAACCGAAATGGCACAACTTCGTCGCATCCTAGTCTCATCGGGGTCTCCGTTGGAACCAGAAATCGGTTTCAGCCGGGCGGTTCGCATCGGGAACTTCGTCGCCGTCGCCGGCACGGCGCCCATC
The DNA here is from genome assembly GCA_964252355.1 of uncultured Chthoniobacterales bacterium. Lineage (GTDB taxonomy): Bacteria > Verrucomicrobiota > Verrucomicrobiia > Chthoniobacterales > JAFAMB01 > CAXUNV01. Next base: position 6,353 of record CAXUNV010000261.1, read on the forward strand.
AGCGCCGAGGGCAGCACCGTCGAGATTGGCGACCTCTACGGTCAAACCCGGCGTTGTTTGGAGATCGTGCGCGACGCCCTGGCGAGCGCCGGCTGTCCGCTCGACCGGGTAGTCCGGACGCGGGTCATGCTCACCGACGTGGAAAGGTGGCGGGAGGCCGCCCGCGCGCACGGCGAGTTCTTCGGCGAGATCAAGCCGGCCACGACCTTCGTGCAGGTGCAAGGCTTCGTCGACAGCGATTGGCTGGTCGAAATCGAAGCGGATGGCGTGCTGGGTTGAGTGCGGGCCAAGAAAAGCGGGGCGGCTGAGGCGGGAATGCAGACCCGCCCCCGTCGGAAGTCGGAAAGGCCACCCGGCGAAAGCCGCGCCGCGATGGTCCCGACGTGCGGTAGGCCCCGCCTTCGTTCGGGCCGGG
>CAXUNV010000262.1:0-6744 GCA_964252355.1 uncultured Chthoniobacterales bacterium
CCGATTTATGGTTAGCCGCCAGCGAGCGCTCTCCCCCAGGCAGCCGGGATCGCGACCCATGGGCCGGGCGCGGTTTCCGGACGCCGGCGCCCGGCGCGGGTCGCGAACTTTGCGTCAACCACTTGGCCCACCGTCCGATGGAAGGGAGTACCGGCATGACCTGTGATGTTTGCAAAACGAATACCGCCACCGTTTACCTGACGCAGATCGTCGAAGGTAACATGAAGAAGGTGAACCTGTGCGAGAGGTGTTCGAAGGAAAAGGGCGTGTCGGACCCGACCGGTTTTGCCTTGGCGGACCTGTTGCTCGGGCTGGGCGAGTCGCAGCAGGTGGAGGCTGCCCCTTCGGCCGAACAGTGCCCGGTTTGCGGCTTCACGCAGGCCGACCTGAAGAAAACCGGGCGGCTGGGGTGCAGCGAGTGTTACGTCACTTTTTCCGAAGGGCTCGCCTCGCTGATCAAGGCGATGCATAAGGGCACGCACCACACCGGCAAAATCCCGGCCCGCTTGTACCGCGACTTGGCGCGTACCGGCCGACTACAGGAGTTGCGCCAGCACTTGGAGGAGGCCGTGCAGAAGGAAGATTACGAATCGGCCGCGTCGCTCCGCGACGAGATCCGGCAACTGGAGGTCGAAGAATGAGCAGCCCGAAAATCTCGAAAATCCTGGGTTCGCCCGGCGAATGGCTTTCGTCCCAGGCTGGGGAGCACCCGATCGTCATCAGCAGCCGGGTGCGCTTGGCCCGCAACTTGGCCAAGAGCCCGTTCCCGGGTTGGGCCAAGAAGTCGGAGCGCATCCGCATCCTGGACGAGGTCAAACCCGAGGTGGACGCCTTGGCGGAAATGCAATCGGGTTTTTCCGAACAGCTCAACGAGCTTTCCGCGACGGAAAAGCAGGTGCTGGTCGAGCGACACCTCATTAGCCGCGAGCACGCCGCCAAAGGCATGGGCAGCGGCGTGGTGATCAACCGCACGCAGACCCTCAGCATCATGGTCAACGAGGAGGACCACCTGCGGATGCAGGCGATTACCTCCGGTCTGCAGCTGCTCCAGACGCACGCCATGGTCGACGAGGTCGATACGGCCCTGGAGTCGCAACTCGATTTCGCGTTTGACGCGGAACTCGGCTACCTCACGGCGTGCCCGACCAACGTGGGCACCGGCATGCGCGCCTCGGCCATGGTGCACCTGCCGGGCTTGGTCCTGAGCGAACAGATCAACCAAGTGGTCAACTCGATCAACAAGATCGGGTTGGCGGTGCGCGGGTTGTACGGCGAGGGGACCGAGGCGTTGGGCAATCTCTTCCAAGTGTCGAACCAGACGACGCTGGGCGAAAAGGAGGAAGGGATCATCCAACGCTTGAACAAGGTGATCGAGACGCTGATCCAGCGGGAAAGCCAAGCGCGCGAGAACCTGTTGGAGACGCGCGAAACCATGCTCATGGACCAAGTCGGGCGCGCGTACGGCGTCTTGACCCATGCTTTCTCGATTTCTTCGAAGGAGGCATTGAACCTGCTCTCCATCCTGCGGCTGGGGATCGATCTGGGCTATTTCCCAGATGCCTGCCGGGCGGCGATCAACCAGCTCCTCATGGAAACCCAACCGGCCCACCTGCAGCACGTCTCAAAACAGAAACTCGCCCCTGACGAACGAGACGGGCTGCGGGCCGACATCGTCCGCGAGAAGTTGAAAAGCTTTCCCAACCCACCTAGTAGTAGAAGGTCGGGCGAGAAGGCCGCCGACCCGGCAACGGAATCGCAATGATGAACAACTTTACTCCGCGTGCACAACAGGTTTTAGCGCTGGCGCGTAAGGAGGCTGATCGGTTCAACCACAATTATGTGGGAACCGAACACCTTTTGCTTGGTCTGATTAAGCTTGGCCAAGGGGTCGCCGTGAACGTTCTCCAGAAGATGGGTCTCGACCTCGAGACCGTCCGCATGGAAGTCGAAAAGCACGTCGGTTCCCATCCCGAGACCAAGATGGTCGGGAACATTCCTTACACCCCGAGGGTGAAAAAGGTGTTGGCGCTGGCGGGCAAGGAAGCCAAGGCGCTGAATCACTCCTACGTCGGCACGGAACACATCCTGCTCGGTTTACTTCGCGAAGGCGAAGGCGTCGCCGCCCGGGTCCTCAAAAGCCTGGAAGTCGACATCGAAAGAACTCGTAACGAAATCCTCAAAGAATTGGATCCAAACTTTACACCGCCGGAAAACGAGGCTGAGACCCCGCCGGAAGGCAACAAGAAGGACGTTAAGACGCCGGCCTTACGTGCGTTTGGCCGCGACTTGACGGAATTGGCGAAGAAGGCAGAACTGGACCCGGTCATCGGTCGCAAAAACGAGATCGAGCGGGTCATCCAGATCCTCTGCCGACGCACGAAAAACAACCCGGTGCTCCTGGGCGAGGCTGGCGTCGGTAAGACGGCCATCGTGGAAGGGTTGGCCCAGGAGATCTCGGCCGGCAACGTGCCGGAACTCCTCCGCGACAAGCGGGTCATCACCCTCGATTTGGCCTTGATGGTGGCGGGCACCAAGTACCGGGGCCAGTTTGAGGAGCGGATCAAAGCCGTCATGGACGAGATCCGACGTTCGAAAAACGTCATCCTGTTCATCGACGAACTGCACACGATCGTGGGTGCCGGTTCGGCGGAGGGCGCGATGGACGCGTCGAACATCATCAAACCAGCCCTGAGCCGCGGCGAACTCCAGTGCGTGGGTGCAACCACCTTGAACGAGTACCGTAAGTACATCGAAAAGGATGCGGCGCTCGAACGGCGGTTTCAGACGGTCAAAGTGGAAGCGCCCACCCCGGAAGAGGCGGTGCAGATCCTGCGCGGCCTGCGCCCGAAGTATGAGGCGCATCACAAAGCCAAGCTGACCGACGAATCGCTGGATGCGGCGGTGAAACTTTCCGACCGCTACCTGACGGGCCGGTTCTTGCCGGACAAAGCAATCGACGTCATGGACGAGGCGGGCGCGCGGGCGCGCATCAACGCCATGACCCGTCCGCCGGACGTGAAAGAGATTGAGAAGGAGATCGACGGCATCCGGGCCGATAAGGAATCGGCCATCAAGGCTCAAGATTTTGAGAAGGCGGCGGCGCTGCGCGATTCTGAAAAGCAGGCCAAGGATCGTCTCGAGCGAATCCTTACCGAATGGCGCGAGCAGCGGGATGAACGTGAGGTGGTGGTTACCGCAGACGACATCATGCACATCGTCTCGAAGTGGACGGGTGTGCCGTTGCAGCGCATGGAAGAGCAGGAGACCCAAAAACTCCTGAAGATGGAGGAGGTGCTTAAGGACCGCGTCATCGGCCAGAACGAGGCGGTGGTGGCGATCAGCAAAGCGCTCCGGCGTTCGCGTGCGGACCTGAAGGACCCAAGGCGGCCAATCGGCGCGTTCATCTTCATTGGACCGAGCGGGGTAAGAAAAACCTTCCTGGCGCGCTCCTTGGCTGAGTTCATGTTCGGCGACGCGGACGCGTTGATCCAGATCGACATGTCCGAGTACATGGAGAAGTTCACGGCCTCGCGGTTGATCGGTTCGCCACCGGGGTACGTCGGGTATGAAGAGGGTGGTCAGTTGTCGGAAGCGGTCCGGCGCCGGCCTTACTCGGTCGTGTTGTTCGACGAGATCGAGAAAGCGCATCCCGATGTGATGCACCTGCTTTTGCAGATCCTGGAAGAAGGCAAGATCACGGACAGCCTGGGTCGCAAGATCGATTTCCGGAACACGATCATCATCATGACGTCCAACGTGGGGGCGGAACTGATCAAGCGGCAGACGTCGCTCGGTTTCGGCGCGCAGGTTGGCAACGCGAACTACGAACAGATGCGCGACAAGATCCTTGAGGAATCGAAGCGCGTCTTTAAACCGGAGTTCCTGAACCGCCTGGACGACATGATCGTGTTCCACACCTTGGAACGGCCCGACTTGGTCAAGATCGTCGATTTGGAGGTCGCCAAGGTGGTCGACCGCGTGCGCGCGAAGGAGATCCGCATCACCCTAGAGCCTCCTGCCGTCGAGTTCCTCATCGACAAAGGTTACGACCCGACGTACGGCGCGCGGCCCATGCGCCGGGCGGTGGAGCGTTTCTTGGAAGATCCGTTCGCGGAGGAGTTGCTGAGGAGCAACATCAAAGCGGGTGACACGGTCGAAGTGCATGTCGAGGGCGCTGGTTTGGCGTTCAAGGTCGCCCAACCGGAGCAGGGTGAACCTGCGGCGGCGTCTTGACCGGCGTCTCGTGAGCGTTCTGGGAAAGGCCGGCGAAAGCCGGCCTTTCTCTTTTGGGAAACCGGCGTACGCCGTGACCGAGTCCGAAACTGGGCGGATGCGGCAATCGCGCTGAAGATCTGCTTGCTTCTTCCGTCTAGAGTTTGTGAGTGTTCTCCATGGAGTGGCAGGTGGGCGGCACCACCCTTGACGTTGGCCGCGGACGAATCCTGATGGGGGTGGTGAATGTCACGCCCGATTCGTTCTCGGACGGCGGCCAATTCTACGCGACGGCGGCAGCAGTCGCCCACGCGCGCCGGTTGGTGACGGAAGGCGCGGCCGTGCTCGACATCGGGGGTGAATCATCCCGCCCGGGTTCAGACCCGGTGTCGGCCGGGGAGGAAATGCGCCGGGTGCTGCCGGTGGTGGCGGCGGTGCATGCCGAGTTCCCGACGCTCCCGATCTCGGTCGACACCTGCAAGGCAGAAGTCGCTTCGGCGGCGTTGGCGGCCGGAGCGACGATCGTTAACGACGTCTCGGCGTTGCGTGCCGATGCCGACATGGCGCGGACGGTACGTGAAACCGGGGCCGGTTTGGTCCTTATGCACATGCAGGGCACGCCGAGGACCATGCAGCACCGCCCGTCTTACCGGGACGTGGTGGCGGAAGTAAGCGCGTTCTTGCGGGAACGCCGGGATGCGGCCATGGCCGCCGGAATCCGTCCATCGGCCATCGCCTTGGACCCAGGTTTCGGGTTCGGCAAAACCGTGGACCACAACCTCCGGTTGCTCCGGGCCTTCTCACGATTTACCGATCTTGGCCACCCGCTCGTGGCGGGTCTGTCCCGCAAATCCACCTTGGCACACCTTCTTGGCAACCCCCAAATCGCCCCCGCCGAACGGCTCTGGCCGGGCGTGGCGTTCACCAGCTACCTGCGTGAAGCCGGTGCCCACGTTCTGCGGGTGCATGAAATCGGGCCGCACTTGGCGGCGTTGCGGATGACGGAAGCGATCCTTGCCGCCTGATGGACAACGTCCTCACGTTCTTGCGAGATTACTGGAGCGCCGGGATTGAGATACTGCTCCTCTCGGTCGTCATCTATTACGGCTACCTCTATTTCCGCGGCACGCGCGGGGCACGGGTCCTGACCGGGCTGGCGGTGATTTTCATCATCCTCACCCTCGTCTCGCAACTGCTTAACCTGACGGTCATCAGCTGGCTGTTGCGCAGCCTCACCGCCTTTATCGCGATCGCGCTCGTGGTCATCTTTCAGCCGGAACTTCGGCGGGCCATGGCCGAGATCGGCAGTTCCAACCTCTTCTCGTCGACCACGCAGAAGAAGGAGACGATCGACGTCATCACCGAGTCAATCTTTGAACTCTCCAACCGCCAAATGGGCGCGCTGATCGCGGTGGAACGCGACGTCGGCATCCGCAGCTTCGCCGAAAGCGGCGTCAATTTGGACAGCGAAATCTCCCAGGAGCTGCTCCTTACGATCTTCTTCCCCAAGACGCCGCTGCACGACGGCGGGGTGATCGTCCGAGACGACCGGATCGTGGCGGCGGCGTGCATCTTCCCGGTCAGCCAGCGCGAGGACCTCGACCGCACCTTCGGGCTTCGGCACCGGGCCGGCCTCGGCATCAGTGAGGAATCGGACGCCGTCGCCATCATTGTCTCCGAGGAGACCGGCCAGATTTCGCTCTGCTACCGCGGCAAGATTGAGCGGGGTTTCAAGCCGGAACAATTCGAACGACGGCTTTCGGAACTCCTCTTGCAGGGAAACCACGATGGCGCGGACGCGGCCACCGAAAAGGAACACCTGTCCACCGAGGCGCGTCCGGTGGACTGACGGGCACCCCCCATGAAATCTTTTTTCCTCGAGAATTGGCGGGCGAAACTGATGTCGCTGATCGTGGCCAGCGCCGTCTGGTACCTCATCAAAAAGAACGTCGATTCATTCCCCGACCGTTGGCGACTGGATCGGCGGGCCACGGTGCTTCCCGGGCGAGGAGGATGAGGAAATTGTACGAATGGCATTAATGGTAACGATGGCATCAATGCGGCGGACAGCAGACGGCCGCACGGCGTGACTTCCCCCTTGGTGCCATTGAGGCAATTCCTGCAATCGAGACAATTCAGCCGTTTGACTCTCCTGGCGTGAATCCACCCCTCTTCGGCACCGACGGCGTCCGGGGTCTCGCCGGCCGTGAACCGATCACCGCCGCTTCGGCCGTTCGCCTCGGCTCGGCCGCCGCCGCGCGCTCGTGCTTGGCGCGACCGCCCAGCGCCGCCGTCAGCTCCTCGTCCAGCAGCTCGCAGATGAACCCGCGCACCCGCTCCCGCAGGCCAGCCTCGATCGGGTCAAACCAGGCCGCACCCGTGAACAGCCCCGTGCCGTCCGCAGCCATACGTCCATCAGCCTTCGTGCTATGCTCGTCCATGGCGTGGTCTCCACCGGCGCTCGAACGCCGGTCCGGTTCGTTGCTACGATCCGGAGACTACGCCGCCAGCCAATTCCACCACTCCCGCGAC
>CAXUNV010000263.1:0-6728 GCA_964252355.1 uncultured Chthoniobacterales bacterium
GTGGTCGGGGTTGGGGAGATAAACCGAAGGCGCCGCGCTTTGCAAAGGGCGAAGGGAGGGACGGGAGCGCCGCCCCGAGAGCTTGGCGAGGCGCAAGCCGCCCGGCGTCCCAGGGTCACCCTGGAACCGGTGCCTAAGGAGAGATCCGAGCGCCCGTTAAGATTATGGTAATTTAAAGGACGGGGCGAGCGCAATTCTGAACGTTCCAAAGCAATCGCTCGCAATGCGTGAATCCCAGGCTTGTTTTGCGGGGCAATGGTTGCTAACGTTCAGGCGTTGTAGCTTTAGTCGATTGTAATTTCCATATGACACACGCGATCGAGTCGCTGCCGAACATCGATTCGGGGTTGGCGACGGAGTTACGCCGGGTCGGTATTGCAGACGCAGAAACCCTCAAACGCACCGGTGCGGAAGCCGCTTGGCAGCGCCTTCTGAGAGCCGGTTGGGCGGGCGGCATGAACGGCCTGCTCCGGTTGGAAGGCGCCATCGCCGGCGTCCGCTGGAGCGAACTACCGTTTGACCGCCGCCAAGAGCTGCAGGTGACCGCGGTGGCTTACGCCCAGGGCGCCTGACCGGTCTCGGCAGGTTTTGCCGACCGGCGGTGCCGACCAAGGCCGATTTCTAGGAAAAGTCGCCCGGCTTGGCGGCGGGCATGCCAGTCCCCAGGCAGGTTGACCTTCGTCGGCGAGGGGTGGTCTGCTAATCCGCGCACCCGTTCCACCTCGGCCGTGCCCACGTCGGGAAGACCTCGCGCCTGTAGCCAGAGGTGCACCACCCGGCGTTGGAGTGCCACCGGCTGCCCCCGCAACTCGGCGACGGGCAGCGTTTCGGATTGCCAAAGCTCGGGCGTCGCATTTTGCAGGAACGTTTCCTCAGCTTCGGCCAGTCCCAAGGCGCGCAGGAGGGGGGCTTTCACGTCGCGGCCGACGATTTTAGACGCCAGCGGCAGCAATTCGTGCCGCAACCGGTTGCGCGTTGGTGGGGTCGTCCCGCCAGACGATCCCGCCAGCCCGCGCGTAAGCGGCAAGGTCTTGTCGCCACACGGAGAGTAGCGGACGGTGGACAATCAAGCGGACACCTGCGACGGCGTGCTCCGAGCGTGCCCGCATCCCCGCACGTCCGAGGGAGGCCGTCCCGCGCAACAGCCGGAAAAGCGCGGTCTCGACTTGGTCGTCGGCTTGGTGGCCAAGCACGAGCGAGTGCACCCCTTCCGTGCGCGCCACCCTGGCGAAGAATTCGTAGCGCACCCGCCGAGCCCATGCTTCCACGGAACCGCGTCGCGCCGTGCGGTCTTCAGCCGAACCGGAACGGAATGGCAACCCGAGACGGTCCGCCAGCACCGCGACGAAGGCAGCGTCGGCCACGCTTTCCGAGCCGCGCAAGCCGTGATCGAAGTGGCAGACGACCAGGCGTTGGAAGCCGAACTCCGAGAGAAGGTGCAGCAGCACGCAGGAATCGAGACCACCGGACACCCCGACCAAGTGAGGAGTCTCCGCATCCAAGACCGACGTGGCTGCCTGGACCCGGCGGAGCCAGGACGGCCGCGCCGGTTTTCCTTTCATGGCAGGGAACGTCGGTTACTCCACCAGAGGCGCAAGTCTTTCCACCCCGGGAGGGCGGCTGGGACGTTCCGCGTTGCGAGCGATGTGGCCGCCACGTTGCCTGCAGTGGGGCGTTACCCCCCAGACGGCAAAACCGGGTAGCCCTCGAGGTAAACGCCCGCCGGCTGGAGGGTGCCGGTGATGAATCATGCCAAGACTCCACCAAGGCCTTCTTCGCCCCACCGCAAGCAAGCAACCGCCCGCCGCCCGCCGTCGCTTAGGGCGTGCCACCGTGGTAGACCGCGAACGGGACCACGGACAAATCCTGCAAGGGGACGGCTTCGACCGCCTTGGGTAGCGTTCGGCCCGTGAAAAGGTCCTTCATTTCCGGATAATCCTCGTCAAGCAAAAGCTGGGTGCCTTTCCAATCGAGGTTTTGCTGGGGTTTGCCCAAACGGGTTGTCAGCCGCGGCGCGATGACCAACAGACGCGCGTCGCCCAGCTTGCGCGCGAAGGCGACGCAGCAGTCCGCCAAGGGGCCTGACGCATAGAGCGAAGCGTACTGACCCTCTGCGAACAAGGTGGGGTGATCGCGCCGGAACGTCAGCATGCGGTGGATCAAGGCCAGCTTGAGGTGTCCGCTTTGCCAATCCGCCAGAAGATCGGGCATCTCGCGCCCTTCGATGGCCTGCAACGCTGCTTCACGCCGGCCGTAGTCGACCGGCCGTCGGTTGTCCGGGTCGACGAGGCTGAAATCCCACAACTCCGTGCCTTGGTAAAAGTCCGGCAAGCCAGGTGACGTCATTTTCAGCAACGTCTGGCTAAGCGAATTGAGCATGCCGTGCCAGCCGACCACGCCCATCACGTCGGCGACCGATTTCCGGAACGGGTGACCGCTCTCCAAGATCCGGTGCAGGAATTTCGAGGAGGCCTCTTCCCAGCCGGCGTTCGGCCGCACCCAGGAGCTGTTCACCTTGGCTTCCTTGATCGCTTTGAGGAAGTACTGCTGCAGCCTCCCTTCGTACTCGTCGTTCAACTCCTCGGCGGAGAAGGGCCATGTGCCCAGCAGGGTTTGGTAGAGCAGGTACTCTTCGTTGGCGCTCGGCGCCAACTCGCCGTCGACGTCCGTTTTGGAGTCGAAGTTCATCTTGCGCCAGTCGTCGAGCCAACGCTGCCAATCGCGCGGCAACTCGCTCAAGACCGCCATCCGCGCGCGCACGTCCTCGCTGCGCTTGGTGTCGTGGCTGGTAAGCGTCAGCATGGTGGCGGGCGTGGCGGCAAACCTGCCGCGGTTCCGCTCGTGGAACTTTTCGAGGCTGATCCCGAACTCCTGCGGTTCGCCGCCGACCTCGTTGAGGGCGATGAGGCGGTTGTAGATGTAAAACGCGGTGTCCTCGAGCCCCTTGGCCATGATGGGCCCGGTGCACTGCTGGAATTTCAAGACAAATTCTAACTGTAGGTTGCGGGCTTCGTCGTCGTAGTTCTCGAACTTTTCCAAAAGCAGCAGGTCGCGCAGGAAATCGAACAGCGACACGTCGAGGGCCGGGTTCCGGCGTTTGGCCGCGCGCACCGCCCGCAGCACCACCTGCCGGTCGGTTTCCGCGACCGCGCGATCGTCGCCGATGTAGGTCCGATAGACGGGGAAGCACGCGATCAGGTCGCGGACGACGATGCTCAGCGAATCGCGGGTGAAATCGCGGTGCAGACGGTCGCGCTCGGCCAGTTCGCTGACCATACGCCCGAGCGTCTCGATGTCGCTGGCCAGCGACACGTCCATGACGAGGCGCTTCTTTTCAAAGACCAGCGAATCAAAGTGGACGTAGCGGTCGATGAAATCGCGGTAGATCCGTGAGAATGCGTCCGCGTTGGACGTGTCGACGAGCAACCCGGTGGCGTCCGTGGTGAAGTCGTAGCCGGTCGTGCCGTGGATCGGCCAATCGGTGCGCAGTTTTTCGTCCCCAGCGAGGATCTTTTCGACAACCAAGTAAAACCCGCGACTGCGCAAGGCGCTCTCCTCAATCACTTCGCTTTCGGGTACCTCGAGGAAGCGGCGCTGCAGTTCGCGCAGGTACGCTTTGGGGTTGCGCAACCCGTCGACGTGATCGATCCGCAGTCCCGTCACCTGACCCCCTTTCAGCAGTTCAAAGATGAGCCGATGGATGGTTTCGAAAACGACCGGGTTTTCCACCCGGATCGCCGCCAAGTTATTGACGTCGAAGAACCGCCGGTAATTGATCTCTTCGCCCGCAACCCGCCAGTAACTCAGGCGGTAAGCTTGCGCGCTCAACAGTTCGTCCATCTGGTCGAACGAGTGCGGGTCGCCCACGCGTCCCTGCAGCTCGTTCATGGCGACTTCAATGGCCTCCCGCACCTGCGGATATTCCGCGCAGAGGCGCGACATGCGGCGTTTGACGACCTCCTTCTCGCGTGCCCGCTCGCGCACCTTGCCTTCGCCGGTTTCGGTGCGCAGCGGCAGGTGTTCCAACGCCGTCACGATGCTTTCCAATTCCAGCACCATGATCTCGTCGGAGTACCGGCTCAGGTGCCCCAAGGCCGGCCGCAGGATGAAGTGGTAGGTCCGCGGGTTGACCGGGAAAGTCCAATCGTAGTAGGTGACGAAGAAGGCGCCATCCCGGAAGGCCAAGCCGAGCTCACCCCGCTCCAGCACGCGGCCGTACTGGTCGCCCAGGATCGGCAGCAGGATCTTGTTCTGCAAAGGCTGCTTGACCGGGTTCCAGTTGATGTCGAAGAACGGCGCGAACGACGAGCTTGGGCCGTTCTCCAAAACGTCCATCCACCACTCGTTGCCGGCGTCGGAAATGCCCATGTGGTTGGGGACGAAATCGGCGATGTGCCCCATGCCCTGGCGCTGGATCTCGCCGATGAGGGCGTCGAACTCTGGCCGGCTGCCCACGAGCGGGTTGACCTCGTTGTGGTTGCTGACGTCGTACCCATGGTCGTTGCCGGGGTCGGCCCGGAAAAAGGGTGAGCTGTAGACGTCGCTGATCCCAAGGCGTTGCAGGTAGGGGACGACCTTCGCGGCATCCGTAAACCTAAAATGCCGGTTGTATTGAAGGCGGTAGGTGGCGGTGGGAATGCGGGGATGTGCGGCCATGGTGAAGTCCTCCTGCGTTCTGCTCGACTCTGTTTTTCTTTAAAGGTGTTGGCCGTCGGTCGCAAAGGTTCTCCGCGCCGGGCGGTCTGCGCACACGCATGCGCCAGCGCGCCGGTCGGTTCTGCCACGCAGCCAGTCACGCCGTCAGCGGCCCTCGGAAAAGACCAGCAATTCCGGTTCTGCCAGGAAAAACGTCTGCCGCGCGGGATTCCACAAACCCGGGCGTTCGCCGCCGTATTTCGGTTCGTTGGTCGAAAGGACGTGGTTCCACGTCCGACCCTCGGCCGGGCGCAGCATCGGCAGGTTATCTAAGCCGAGTTCGGTTGGCGTGGAAACCAACTGAGCCAGCACGAGCCACGTTTGGCCGTCCGCCAAGCGGTAGCGCACGGCGAAGGCGGCGTCGCTGAGCGCCTCAGCCCACCACTGACCCCGCCGCAGACCGCGCAGGTGCCGCGCCCGCAAGGCACTCACCTCGGCGTACAAGCGCAGCACGCCGGCGTGCCCCGCTTCGTCGACCTCCTCCCAACGCAGCTTCGATTGCATGAAGGTGCCGTCGGCCTGCGGATCCGGAATCTGCTCTCGGAGCACGGGATCGCTGAACGCCTTGAACTGCGCAAACTCTTTGCGTCGGCCCTTGGTGATGTTCTGGCCCAGCTCGGTTTCGTGGTCGGTGAAGTACAGAAACGGCGACGAAGCCCCCCATTCCTGGCCCATGAAGAGCATCGGCGTGTAAGGGGTGAGCAAGGCCAGGGCGCTGGCCGCCCGGTAAGCCTCCGGCGAGACGATCTGGCTCAACCGGTCGCCAAATGCCCGGTTGCCCACTTGGTCATGGTTGGAAATGCAGACGACGAAGCTTTGCGGCGGCAAGTCGGTGCCGGGCGTGCCGCGTGGCAGGCCGTCGATCTGTTTTTGGCCCGTAAACAACCAGCCCTCGTTCAGCGTCCGCACGATCTCCTCGACGGTCCCTTTGAAGTAGCCGAGGTAACCTTCGCGCTCCTCCGTCATTTGCACCCGCACGACGTGGTGAAAGTCGTCGGCCCAAACGGCGTCGCAGCCGTAGCCGCCCTGCTCGCGGGGCAGTAACAGGCGACGCTCGTTCCGCGGGTCCTCGAGGATGACGAGCCCGCCGCGGCTTTGCACCGCTTCGGCGATTTCTTGGATCACGTGCTTCGGCGAGTCGTCCGGGATGGCGTGGGTGGCATCAAGCCGGAAGCCGTCGACCCCGAAGTCCTCCAGCCAGTAGACGGGGTTCTCCAAAAAGAAACGCCGGACCGGTTCGGCGTGGGGCGCGTCGAAGTTGAAGGCCGCCCCCCAAGGCGTGCCGTGCTTGGGGTTGAAATAATCTTGGGCGTAAGCCCCGAGGTAGTTGCCGTCCGGCCCAAGGTGGTTGTAGACCACGTCGAGGATGACGGCGAGACCGGCTTGGTGGGCCGCCGCAATGAACGCCCGGAGATCGTCCGGGGTGCCGTAAGCCCGGCTAGGGGCGTAGAGGCAGACGGCGTCGTAACCCCAGTTCCAGCGGCCCGGGAAATCGGCCACGGGCATCAGCTGCACGGCGGTCACGCCGATGTTTCGGAGGTGGTCAAAATGGCGGGGAATGGCGGCGTAGGTTCCTTCCGGGGTGAAGGTGCCGACGTGCAGTTCGTAAATGACCAGATCCTGGAGGTCGGGGCGGCGCCAACCCGCCTTCTGCGCGGGCAAGTCGGGTGCGGTGATGACCTGCGAAGGCCCGTGCACGCCGTGGGGCTGGAAGCGCGACGCGGGGTCTGGAAACGGTTTTCCTCCCAATTGGTAGACGTAAAGATCTCCGGCCCGGCCCTCCGGGTCGATGCCAGAGTAAAAACCGTCCCCTTCGGCCGTCAGCGGCACCACGCGCCGCGCCGCCTTCTTTTCGTCAACCACCGCCACGGCCACCTCGCGGTCGCCTTCGGCCCAGGTCCGGTACGACACGCCTTGACCGGTCCACTCCGCGCCTTGAGAAAACCGTCTGCTTGGGCTGTTCATGACTTTTTTGGGGAGGGCACCTTGGACGGGGCTTTGCCTTCCTTGGTGGTCCAAGATTCCTCTCGGGC
>CAXUNV010000264.1:0-6728 GCA_964252355.1 uncultured Chthoniobacterales bacterium
CCTTGAGCGCGATCACGGGACCCGGAAAATACCCTGGAAAAGGCGATTTTCCAAGGGGCGAGGGGCGCGCGGGCGGCACGCCCGGCAGAAGCCAACGCCGGCGTCCCGCCGGTAACGGGCGGGACGCCCGCGCTCCCCTCGAAGCGCCTAACGCGGAACGTGCTCCCCTTGGCAACGGCCGAACCCTCGTTCAGACTAAGGCGTGTTTCGGATCTTCGACCGCTACCTGCTCAAAAACTTTCTGGTGCCGTTCTCGTACGCCCTCTTTGGCATGGTGGCCATTTGGCTCATCTACGACCTCGGCGAAAATACCGCCACCTTCCAGGACGCGCACCTTTCGCCGGGCACGATCGCCCTCTTCTACTTGGTCCAACTGCCGTTCATCCTCGTCACTTGGATCCCGCTCGCCGTCCTCCTTGGACTCCTTTACGTGCTGACCCGGATGTCACGTCGGAATGAGATCGTCTCCATGCTGAGCGCGGGCCGCAGCGTCGTGCGGGTGCTGATGCCGTTGATCGTGCTTGGGTTGCTGCTGACGGCCGTGTGCACGTACTTGAATTTTGAGTTGGCGCCCAAAGGCGAGTACGCGTCGACGTACATGGTAGACGAGGTCGCGCGCGGCCGTTCCAAAACGACCAACCTCGACGGTCACCTCTTCATCAACCGCCGGGACCACCGGACGTGGTTCATCCAACACCTGAACACCAAGACCCAAGAGACCCGCGGCTTGCAGATCATCCAAGAGGATCCAGCCGGAGCCATTCTCTACACGCTGTACGCCGCCGGTGCCACGCACGACCGCGTCGGTGAGGCGTGGACCTTTCTGAACGGCAAGGTCACGCACGTGAACGGCGCGGGTGACGTCGTCAAAGAGGAGTTTTTCGACAAAAAGGAGGTGAAGGGTTGGACCGAAACGCCTTGGCAACTGGGAAGTTCGGCCCTGAAAGGCAAGTTCATGACCGTGCCCCAACTGGAGCATTTCCTAAGGACGAACGCGGATTTCCCACCGTCGAACTTGGCAGAATACCAGACGCAGCTCTGGTACCGATTCGCCGTGCCTTGGAACGTGTTGGCGGTGATCCTCGTCGCCAGCCCGATGTGCGTGGTGTTCTCGCGCCGCGGCGCGCTCGGCGGCGTGGCCGGCGGCTTGTTCCTATTCTTGGGCTTGTTCGCATCGAGCAACGTCTTCTTGGCGTTGGGCCAGGGGGCGCGCATCCCGCCGATCGCCGCCGCTTGGACGCCGGCGGTCGGCTTCGTCCTGCTGGGCGCTTTGCTGGTATTTCTGCGCACCCAAAACCGCCCGTTGCCGTTCTTGGGATAAGGGGGCGCGCCACGCGCGCGGTTCCCGGCTGCCGGTTCACGGTTCCCCGTTGCCGGGTATCGGTTGGGCAAGAGGCTTGAACAGAAGGGCACGAAGTAAACGGCGAACCGCAAACGTTCAACGGGGAACGATGGCCCAGTTTCCGGGCTGTGCGGCAACAACCCCGCGACGGGTTCCCCATGCCTGCGGCCCGGTGGCGGTTAAGACAAAATACCTCTTGCCCTACCAATCTTCGGGCGAAGGCCGCTATCCCAAATTTAGGCCGGCGTGGGTTTGGGCGTGCGGCTTTCGACGCAGCGATCGTCACCCGTGCCCTCCAGGTGCACCGTCTGCGGCCAAAGCGCTTCGGCTCGACGAATGACCAAGTTGCACAGCCATTCGCTGGCGTTGATCACGGTCGAAGCCATGCTTTGGGCGATGAACCCTTCCGTGCGTAAAATGCAGGCGCCGTAGCGGTCCGACGGACCTCGGAAGTCAGACGCGGGCAGACCCAGACTGAGCATGAAAAGCAGGGCAGAAAGGGTAACAAGCAGCTTTCGCGTCATAGCGGACTCTCCAACGGTCAAGGGAGATGATCTCAGGCGCCGGGGGTTTGGCAAGCCCAAACCGTCGCGGCCCGCCGACCGACCCTGATCCCCCAGGGCCCCGGGCAAGGCGCTTTAAGCTTGGACGATGCCGCTCGGCTGCGTGCTGAAAACCGCCACCAGCCGCTGGATGGCCGCATCCAAAGTCTCGGTCAAACGCGTCATCTCGCCAGCCTCCGGCGCTTGGCGCGCCTTCAACTTTTCGTTGACGCTGTGCGCTCCGAAAGATGCCGCCAGCAACTCCGGACTGACGTCGTCGTGGATGAGTTGGCGTGCGCGTCGCGCCTCCTCCTGCCGGCCAAGCAGGCGGGCGGCCACCTCCAGCCCGGTGCCGCTGTCCGCGTTTTTCAAAGGGTCCAGCAAAATCAACGTGTGACCGTCCGAACGCTGCACGCTCTTGGCCGGAATGGGGCGAGCGGGTTCGGGTGGGCGAAGGACGCAAGGCAAAAATGCGTTGCCCATCTCCGCCGGGTTGGCCCCGGCCTGCTCCGGGGGAGTGGCTAAGGCAGGATCATCCCAGACCAGGATGCGCCCAAGGGTTAATTGGGCAAGTTCTTCCGGCGAAAACGTCGACGTCCGCTCAAAGCTGGCGTTCCAAACCAGCAACCGGCCCTGGTCTGCGCGCGCCACCGCCGCAGCCACCCCAAAACGATCGAGTTCACCGCACAACCTCTGTAAGGCCTTTTGGTTGGTCATGACAAACCGGCTTCCCGAGGTCCGGGTCGCGGGCGCAAGCCTAGGGAGGCCATGGTGGAAATGCAAGCCCCCCAGCGGTGGCGGGTTTCTCGCAAAAAGGTGCCCGGTCGCTGGACGCAAAAACCCGGGGAACAGCCCGTTCCCCGGGTTTGGCGAGCCAGCGACCGTCGCTGAAGCAGGGTAACCGTGAGAGTCGCCAACCGCGTCAGCGGCCGTTGGTGGCCGCCGGTTTCGACTGCTCCGTGGTTCCGGCCGCCGCGTTGGCGTTGGCGGCTGCGCCTTTGGCGCGGGCCGCCTTCAGCTTGGCCCGACGCGCCTCGGCGAAGGCTGCCCACTTGGTCCGTTGCGCCGGGGTCAGCACCGCATTGACGTCGGACACGTATTGTCCGCGCAACGTCTTGAATTTTTCATTCTTGGCCGTCGTCGTCAGTGAAGCGTCCGCTTTCACCGCTTCGCGGTCGTCGACGTACTTGTTGATGATCGGGGTGACTTTCGGCTCTTGGTCAGCCGTGAGTCCGGCTTGGTTTTTAAGCTCCGTCAGGTAGCGCTTCTTCAACGAATCAGGCGAAACCGTCCTTTTGGCGCCCGCCGCAGGTGAGGCGGCGGTTTGGGCCGAAGCGTCTTGCGTCGCCGCGGCCGGGGAAGGCGTCGCTTTGGGTTTGGCGGCAGCCGTGCCGAGGGTCGCGGCAAGGAGCAGCGCGGGAAGGGTGCGCAGGAGCGAGGGTAATCTCATACAACAGACAAAACCCGGCGCGCGGCCCGAAGTTGCGCCGTCCTTAACCCGGCGTTTCGGCCAGCCAACGGGCCGCCGCTTTGGCCCAATAAGTGATGATCATGTCTGCGCCTGCCCGGGAGAAGCCGGTCAACATCTCCAGCACGACCCTTTTCTCGTCGAGCCAACCCTGGGCGGCGGCGGCTTTCACCATCGCGTACTCACCGCTGACGTTGTAGACGGCCGTCGGCAAACCGAAACGTTCTTTGATCCGCCAAAGCAGGTCGAGGTAAGGCAAGCCCGGCTTGACGATGAGCGCGTCGCAGCCTTCCTCGACGTCCAAGGCGACCTCCCGCAACGCTTCGGAGGCATTGGCGGGATCCATCTGGTAGGTGCGCCGGTCGCCGAACTGGGGTGTGCTTTCGGCCGCTTCACGGAACGGGCCGTAGAAGGCCGACGCGAACTTGGCGGCGTAGCTTAGGATGGGCACTTGCCCGTGACCCGCCGCATCCAACGTGGCGCGGAGCGCGCCGACCCGGCCATCCATCATGTCGCTCGGCGCCACGAGGTCCGCGCCGGCCTCAGCGTGGCTGAGTGCGGTGCGCGCGAGCAGTTCCACGCTCGCGTCGTTGACCACGCGCGGTTCGCCGGTCCCGCTTTCGACGATGCCGCAATGACCGTGCGAAGTATACTCGCAGAGGCAAACGTCGGTGATGACCGTGAGGTGCGGGACGGCGCGTTTGAGCTGCCGCACGGCCCGCTGCACCACCCCGTCGGCGGCGTACGCCCCGCTGCCCACCTCATCCTTCTGCGCCGGAATCCCAAACAGCAGGACGGCGCCAAGGCCGGTGTCGACGGCCTGCCGGGCCTCCTCAAGCAGGCTTTCGGGCGAGTGCTGGCGCACGCCGGGCATACTGGCCACGTCCACGGGAGCCGTCCCTTTCTCAGAGACAAACAACGGCAGAATGAGTTGCTGAGGGTGCGTCCGGTTCTCGCGCACCAAGCCGCGCAACGCGGCGGTCTGGCGCAACCGGCGCGGTCGCCGGGAAAGGTTGAGGAGCATGGGGCAACTTACCGTGGGCGCACCCGTCCGGCCAGGGGGGCGTTGCACGTTTAGCGTTTGCCGTTTGCCGTTCGGCGGGCGCCGTGGCGTCCGGCCAGGGGTCGTTCGGAGTTTGGCGTTTGACGTTTGCCGTTTGCGGTGGGCCATTTGGCTTGCGCGCAGCGTCTCCCCCCGCCCCGGCAGCATGGAAACGTTTCTTCTGGTCAACCTCAACAACACCTCGACGAAGTTTGCCCTGAGCGACCGCGAGCAGATCCTTAAAAAGAAGGTGGTGCCGACGCGGTCGCTCTCCGTCGACACCCTGCGCCAAGCCGTGGCCCGTTGGCGGTTCGACCGCGTCGTCCTTGGCTCCGTCGTGCCCGGCAAAACGGCGCTGTTCCGGCGGGCTTACCGCGGCCGACTTTTGGAGGTGGATCACCGCACCAATCTCGGCATCGGCATCGATTTTCCTGAACCGGCCAGCATCGGCGCGGACCGTTTGGCCAACGCGACCGGGGTGGTGCACCGGCACGGCGCGCCGGCCATCGTCGTCGACTTCGGCACGGCGGTCACCTTCGACATCGTCTCGGTCGAAAACCGGTATTTGGGCGGGGTCATCGCGCCCGGGCTTGGCGTGATGACCGATTACCTTTATGACCGGACGGCGTTGCTGCCGCGCATCGACTTGGAAGAACCCGTCGGGGTCATCGGCAAATCTACCCGGCACGCCATGCTGGCGGGCGCCGTTTATGGTTATCGCGGGTTGGTGCGCCAGATCGTGACGGAGATCGTGGCGCAGCTGCCCGGCAAAGCCAAGATCGTGGCCACGGGGAGTTACGCCTCGCTCATCGCGGAAAAGCTTCCCGAGTTGCAAACGGTTGACGCCGACCTCACCCTGGAAGGACTTCGTATCATCGCCCTCCGGAACCTCGCCCCATGAGCACCCCACTTTCGATCGGCATCGACTTCGGCGGCACCAGCATCAAACCGGGCGTCGTGCAGGACGGCCGCATCCTCGCGCGTGGCAACGTCATCCTCACCCGACAAGACGGCGATACCGGGGCGCTCATCGATGACATCGTCGACGAGATCCTGCGGCTGCGCAGAGAACACCCCGATGTGCAGGCGGTCGGGTTCGGCGTGCCCGGCATCATCGATCCAGCGGCGGGCGTGGTGGTTAACCTCACCAATGTCCAGGGTTGGCAGCGCGTGCCGCTCCGGGCGGTGGTGCACGAGAAGACGGGGTTGGTGACCAACCTTGAGAACGACGCCAAAGCCATGGCTTACGCCGAGTGGAAGCATGGTGCCGGCCACAATTTGCCCAACGTGATCTGCGTGACCTTGGGCACCGGCATTGGGGGAGCACTCATCCTCAACGGCCGGCTCTACCGCGGCGCCACCAAGGTGGCGGGCGAGATCGGCCAGACCTCCATCGATTACCAAGGGAAGGACTTTGTCTACGGCAACAAAGGCGCCCTCGAGGCGTACGTCGGCCATTGGCACATCTCCGAGCGGGCCAAAGAGATTTATGCCGCGGCCGGGCGAACCCTTTTGGATGGCGACGCCGACCCCCAGCGTTTGGCAGGTGCGGCGCACGCCGGCGATCCCCAAGCCCAACAACTCTGGGACGACATCGGCCTCAAACTCGGGGTCGGGCTGGTCAACGCAATTTGGTTGGTCAACCCGGACCGGATCGTCATCGGCGGTGGGGTGGCGGCGGCCGGCGACCTCGTTTTCCTGCCTGTCCAGCGCGCGATCGAGGCTCGTTGCGAAAAGACATTTTGGGAGAAGCTGGAAGTGGTGCCGGCAACGTTGGGCAACGACGCCGGGATCATCGGCGCCGCGGTGCTGGCGTTGGAATCTGAGTTTTTGCAGGTCGGAGACGCGCTGGTGTGAGGCGCGTAGCACCCGCGGCGTCTTGCAAAGGGCGGTGTAAACGGGCAAAATAGAATCATGTCTCTTTCCGAGCGCGCCGCCAAAGCCGCCAAGATCGCGGAAGAGCCGGAGTTGTACAAAATTTGCGAGGGTTGCGAGTCGATCGTCACCAAGCGGGTGGCGACCTGCCCGAGTTGCCACGGTTACCGGTTCGACGAGAATCCGTCTGCGGTGGTCGAGCAAGCGAAGATCCTGGGGGCGCGCGAGAAGACCAGCGTGCTCTCTGAGGATTTGCAGTAGGCGGAGTAGGGGAAAAAGTCTCTGGTCTCTCGTTTCTAGTCTCTAGTCCCTAGTTGGCAAGCGGTGGAGGGTGCCATGTTTGGCGTTGGGTGACCGGTGCTCGGGCGCTGCGCGCATGGCGAATCGCCGATCGCAAAGGGGGGCCGCACGGCCGCAGGGGAGCGCGGGCGTCCCGCCCGTCACCGGCAGGCCCCGTCC
>CAXUNV010000265.1:0-225 GCA_964252355.1 uncultured Chthoniobacterales bacterium
CCCCCGGCCGGTAAACCCACGCCGCCCCTTTGGGGCGGCCGGCGCCGGGCGGTTTGAGCCGGTCGGAACGACCCCGGGGGGCAAGACCGGCGGGGTGACCCGCGCCGGTCCCGTCAGGGCGCCGGCTCAAACCGCCCCGAGACCTCGGTCATGGTGGCGACCACCCTGGGCGGGCCGGGTTTTCGCGCCACCGGCGTCGCCCGTAGTGCCGGCGTCCACGGCAAA
>CAXUNV010000265.1:258-957 GCA_964252355.1 uncultured Chthoniobacterales bacterium
GTTCAGAACCAGAGACCAGGGACGAGAAACCGGCAACCGCTGCCTCCCGGCGTCACGGTTCCAACCCGACTGCCTGCGGCTCGGGCAAATCCCAAGCGCGCCAACGCCGGCGGTATTCTTCCTCGGGCAGGCAGACGTAACGTGGGTGCGCCTCGGCGCGCAACCAGCGGATCAGGCGAACCAAGTCGGGTTCGGCCATGGTGGTGCACCCGGCCGAAGGCCGGTCGGGTCCGCGACGGATGTGGAAAAAGATGGCGCTACCCAGGCCGGGCACCGGGGGGTCGGCGTTGTGCCGTATCTCCACGAGCCAACGGTAGGCGAAGTCGTTCTGGCGCATCCGGGCTTTAGCGAACCAGGGTGGCGCGTGGTCCGGATCCACCACCACGTGCCGGTTATAGTTGGGGTCGTGGACGTCGTCGACCCAGGCGTCCCCGGGACCGACGGTGTGGTGCGGGTAGGTCGCGTCGTCCGGTAAGGCGGGATCGTAAGTGTAGATCGTGCCGAGTCGAAAGACGCCGGCGGGGGCGCGGCCATCGCGTTCGGCCTTGGTCGGGCCACCCCCTTCGCCGACGAGTTCGCCGCGGCCCCACGCCAAGCCATTCTTCCCAAAGAGGACGGGCACCGGTCCGCCCGCGATCACCCAAGTCTCCCCGCGACGTTCCAAGCGCCAGAGCGTGCCGCGCATGCCATCCCAGTCTT
>CAXUNV010000265.1:967-6726 GCA_964252355.1 uncultured Chthoniobacterales bacterium
GGGGGCGCCGCGCGGCGGGGCGCGGGCGGGGGGGCCCCCCCCCCCCACGCCGCGACCGTCGCCGCCGTGGTGAGGGCGGTGAGGAGGGTGACCGTTTTCAAAGGGGTGAACGCGAGGGGGCTGACCGAAAAGTGCGGAGGCCGTTCAACCGCGGCGCAGCTGCCAGTGCAGGCTCGCCAAGAGCACCACGAGGAACGTGACGGTGAAGGCGTTGATCACGACCGAGTTGAACCAGAACACGCTGAAGACCTTGCCGAAAAGGTGTTTCTCGGGACCAAAGAAGACGTTCTTCGGTGAGGAGGTGTAGTCGCGCTGCTTCATCTGCGCGTCGGTGAGCATGTCGGTGACCTTGCGGTTTTGGTAGACTTGCTCGGCGCTGACCCGGTTTTCCTGCCGGTCGAACCGCGACTCGTCGAGCGGCGCGCCCTTGAGGATGCGGTCCACCTCGCCGAGGCGACGCCCCACCTCCGCCACGTCGCGGCCGCCAAGCCCGGAAAGGATGGCCAAAGTCTCCTTGAGGTCGTCTAGGCGGTCCGCGCTCTTCTCGTCCAAATGCGGGTTGCGGGCGAGCGCCTCGATTTGAGCGGTGAGCAGCTCCTGCCGGTGACTGAAGGGGTTCAGCTTGGCTTGCGCGTCGACCAGCGCCTCGTATGACCAACGCGTCGGGATAAGCTGACAGAGCAGCGGCACCTCGACCCCCGACGGCTTGACCGCGGTTGCGCCTGCCTGCTGCACTTTGGCCGCATGGTCGCGGTTGAGGAAATAGAGGAAGTCGAGGTTCCGGTTCATTTCCTCGTACTTGATGAGGGCGCCCCCCAGGATGATCTGCGGGATCAACACCAGCGGCACCACGTTGGCTGCCGTCTTCGCGTCGTTGGCCAAGCACGACACCAGCAGGCCACCAGCCACGCCGCTCACCGCCGTCGCCCCGACGAACCAGAGGTACGGCCAAAACATGCCGCGGATCTCGAGGATGCTGTTCCCGATGAGGATGAAGAGCACGCTTTGGATGATGGCGAAAACGGAGAGCGAGAGGAATTTGGAAAGGACGTAGTACGGCAGGTGGATGTTCAGGTTCCTCTCCCGCTGCAGGATGGTGCGGTCGCGAATGATGTCGTCGGCGCTGTTGGTCAACCCGAGGAACATCGCGACGACCAGTGCCAGGAACAGGTAGGTGGGGATGTGGAACGCCGACGCGAAATCGTATCGGTTGGTCTCTGCGTAGCGGAGCACGAACCCGATCAGGGCGGCCAAGAGCGGCGCCTCGACGATGGTGGTCCAGACGTTGACCCGGTTGCGCAACCGGCTGACGAACGCCCGCCGCAGGATCGTCGAGAACCGGATCCACTCGTCGCGCCAGCGGGTCGGCTCCTTTTTGGCGGAAGGCGCCGGCAGCGGGTTGGGCGCCTGCTGACGCACGGAGACCTGCCGCATCTCTTGGATCAGGCGGAATGACTCGTACTTGTCGCGCCAGTAGTCGGGAGAGTAACGCCGGGCAGGCACCAGTTGCCCGCGGCTGTTCTCCTCGTAAATCACGTCCCCGCTCAGGTCGCGCAACGGCGTCTCCAGCACGTCGAAGATGAACTCGGGCCGGGTGGTGCCGCAAGCCGGGCACCCGCCCAGTTCCGTGCCGAAATGCTGTTGGTGTTCGGCCGTGGCGAAATACTCGAGCATCTCCTGCGGGGTGCCGAAAAAGACCAGCCGGCCTCCCTTGTCGAGCAGGGCCGCCTTGCTGAACATCTGGAAGATCTTCGACGTGGGCGTGTGGATGGTCACCAGCACGATTTTGTTGGTCGCCAACCCGCGGATGATCTCCACGACGTGCTCCGAGTCCTTGGACGACAACCCGGAGGTCGGCTCGTCGAAGAGGTAGACGTCCGCCGAGGAGATCATGTCGAGGCCGATGTTGAGCCGTTTGCGTTCGCCGCCGCTCAGGTATTTTTTAACGGACGAGCCGACCATGGCGTCCCGGCGTTCCGACAGGCCCAACTCGATGAGCTTGCTGTCGATGCGCCGCATCCGGTCCTTGACCGAGAGGTGGGGGGAGCGGATGGCCGCCGCATAGTTCAGGTTCTCCAAGATCGTGAGGTGCTCGTCGAAGGCGTCGTCCTGCGGGATGTAGGCGATGTACTCCCGGAGGGTGTCCAAGTTGCCGTAAAGCGATTGCCCGTTGAGCAGCACCGACCCGCCGGAAGGGGCCAGTTGGCCGCAGATCGCCTTCAGGAGCGTGCTCTTGCCGCAGCCGCTGGCGCCCATCACGCAAACCATCTCGCCGCGGTTGACCGTCATGGAGATGCCGTCCAGGGCGACCGCGCCGGAGTGGTTAAACCGCAAAGAGACGTCCCGCAGCTCCAGGTGGCTGATGATGTTGCGCTCTTCCTGGATGATCCGTTCCGAAAAGTCGCAGCGCAGCACTTGGCCGGTGTCGACCCGGATGACGTCGCCGTCGACCAAAGAGGCACTGTTGCGCACGACGGTCTCGCCGACCATGATCGGGCGGTCCGCCTGGAGCACCTCCACCGACCCGGTGCGCCGGTCGTAGTCGCAGGCGATCTTGAGCAGGATTTCCCCGCTGGTGCCCGGGCTGAGCAGGATGTCGTCCTCCTCCAAAAGCGACGGGTTGTTGGACACCAAATACTCCGACTTGGAGGTTTTTAACTGGAAACGTCCGCCGAAAGCGCGGGCCCGGCGCCGCAGGTCGGAAAGGGTGAGTTCGGCCGAGTTCTCAAAGACGATCCGGTCCTCCAAGCTCCCCTCGACGACGGTGCCTGCGCGCAACGGCACGCCGTTGAACGTTCCTTCGACGTGCTTCAACGCCGTGACCCGCACGCGCAGGCCAAACTGCACCTCAAGGCAGCTCTCCCGCGTCCGCGACCGTTCCAGCCCGACCTCGTCGTTGGGCGTCACCGTCACGTAGACGTGCGGCAACGAGACGTTCTTCTTCGCGTTGAAGTAGAGGAGCAGGTCTTGGTGAGTGATCACCGTCTCGCCGATGATGATCCGTTGGCCGGGATAGAGGCGGCAGAACTCGCCCTGCGCCAAGGCGCGTCCGCGGACCATCAGGGGGCGCGCGCAAAGGTTCTTGCAGAGGATCAACTCGTGGTAACGGTAGGCCATCAGGCGCTCTTCGGGCCCGAGTTCGCGGACCTGCACCTCGGCGTCGTCCAAGGACCCGAACACCAGCGATTCCAAGGGGGAGGTGCCCCGTTGGTAGACGGACGGATCGGCGCCGTCCGCCGAATTGAGCTGGTAGACGATGTCGATCGCCTGGGCGGCCATCCCGAGCTGGGACATGAACGAGTAGTAGGCGATCACCTGCTCTTGCTGCATGCCGGCCTTGGCGATCAGGTCGTACAACTGCACCCCGAGCATGATCTTGCGATCTTGCCCAAGTTCCTCGCCGAGGCGTCGGGCCATCGCGGCCAAGTCCTGCGGCTCGTTCAACGCCTTCTGAAAAAGCGACCGCAACTCGGAGTAGACCGCCTCCGGGTAATCGTAACGGAGAAAACCGAGCGAGGAGTCGATCTCTTCCTCCAAGATCTGGCCGTTCACCTTCGAAAACCCTGCCAACACCTGGATCAGCAACGGTAGCAGGTTGCGGTTCTCCGGTTTGGCGGCGGGACGGCCAAGCATGCGGCGCACGGTCGTCTTGGCCAGGTCGCGCGCCTGGCGGACCAGGGTGGATCTTGGCGGGCTCGACAAATCGAGGGTTTGAGCCATGGCGGTTTCGAGGTTAACTTTCTCCGTCGGGGGACGCAACCAGCTCGAAGGTTTCTTGCCGGTGACGCCGCGATCCTTTATTATCATCCGCCCGCAGAGAGCGCATATGGCCTTGATCTCCAGTTTCAACGAGGACCGACCGGTCTCTTATTTCCGCGGTTACCCAATCTACTGCGCGACCCTGCTGACGATCGCGTACGCGGCCGGGGTGGTGTTGACGGCCGTTTCACAGGCGATCGGGTTGCCGCTCGACGCATTCATCTTCAGTCCGCACCGTTCGTTGCTGGGCGGCCAACTTTGGCAGGTGCTCACTTGCACTTTCGTCAACGAACCCGGGTTCTTCAGCATTTTCGGCCTGCTGTTTTTATACGTGGCGGCCGTCGAGGTGGAAAAGTACCTTGGGACGCGACGCTTTCTGGTGCTCTACGCCGGCTTGCTCGCCGCGCCTCTGCTGGTGCTGACCTGCTGGATGTTTCTCTTCGGGCCTAGCTACGCATACCTCGGCAACACGGAGGTGGCGATCGGGTTCTTCCTGGCGTTTTGTACGCTTTACCCTAACGTCCAGTGGTGGGGCGTCCTTCCCCTCAAGTGGGTCGGCGTCGGCTGTTTTGCCTTGGCCTTGTTGGTGTACCTGAGCAAAGGGCAGTGGGCCGCCATGACCCTGCTCTGCGCCGTGAGCGCGGTTGCTTTCGGGTATGTGCGCGCCCTGCAGCAAGGGTTTTACCTCCCGACCCTGCCGAACCCGTCGCGCCTCTTCGCGCGTCGGGCCAAACCGAAGTTCCGCGTCGTGAGCAAACCCGCGGCGCCCACGCCCGCCGTGCGCCCGGCGAAACCGGTGGAGTCTTCGCCGGTGGATATCGATGCCCTGTTGGAGAAAATCTCGAAACGCGGCTTGGGCAGCCTCACGTCGAACGAGCGCGCCGCGCTGGAGCGCGCGCGCGAGAAGTTGATCGAGAAGGACAAGAAATGATGCCGACGGCGGGCGTTTCCCGCGGGTGCCGGGCCGGGTGCGCGCCGTTTTCGACCGTTCGTTCTTCTCGCCGTCCGTGACCCCCGACCCGCTGCAGCGCTTTCGTGACATCGTGGCACGCCTGCGTGCGCCCGACGGTTGTCCTTGGGATCGGGAGCAGACGCACGCGAGCTTGAAGCCGCACCTTTTGGAGGAGTGTTACGAGGTGTTGGAGGCGATCGACGCCAACGACGACCGGCACCTTCAAGAGGAGCTCGGCGACCTGTTGCTGCAGGTGGTGCTTCACTCGCAGATCGCGTCGGAGGCAGGCCGGTTCGATTTGGCGGCCGTCGCGGACGGCATCGCGGAAAAGCTCGTCCGGCGGCACCCGCACGTCTTTGGCGAGACGCGTCTACCGGACAGCGCCGCCGTCCTTCAGCAGTGGGACGCTCTCAAACGCGAGGAAAAGGAGGAGCGCCGTTCCGCCCTCGACGGTGTGCCACCCGCCTTGCCCGCGCTTGCCAGGGCGCAAAAATTGCAGGGAAAAGCCGCCCGGGTCGGGTTTGATTGGGACGACCCGACGGGCGCGTTGGCCAAGGTGCGTGAGGAACTGG
This sequence comes from uncultured Chthoniobacterales bacterium, assembly GCA_964252355.1. Taxonomy (GTDB): domain Bacteria; phylum Verrucomicrobiota; class Verrucomicrobiia; order Chthoniobacterales; family JAFAMB01; genus CAXUNV01. The sequence goes on from CAXUNV010000265.1 coordinate 6,251, forward strand.
AGGAGGTTTTGCACGCGTCGGACGACGCTTTGGAGGACGAGGTAGGCGACCTGCTGTTTGCCGTCGTAAACTACGCGCGCAAGCGCAAAGTCGACGCCGAAGGGGCGTTGCTCGGCGCCAACGGCAAGTTCGCCCGGCGTTTTCGCCGGGTCGAAGCCTTGGCCGCCGAACGCGGGTTGACGCTGCGGGACCTCGATCTGGCGGGGCTTGACCGGCTTTGGGACGAGGCGAAGGCGGAAGAACGGGCGGCCTGATCAGCGGGCCGGGTTTTCGCCCCACCGGGTCGCCCGAAAGAGCAGCTCCCGGGATGGACGGCTGCGGGGCGGTTTGAGCCGGCGCGAGCGACCTTGACGGCGGGCGGCACCTTGACTCGGACCGGCTCAAACCGCCCGACAGTCGTCAGTGAGCAATGGCCGCCCGGTTTTGTCGGCCGGGTTTTCGCCCCACCGGGTCGCTCGGTCCCGCTCGCTATCCCC
>CAXUNV010000266.1:0-5716 GCA_964252355.1 uncultured Chthoniobacterales bacterium
TCTCAGACGGCACCCCTTTGCGGACCGGGTTTTCGCCCCACCGGGTTACCCGTGAGCGGTGCAGAGGTTCGGACGCTTCCAGTCTCCTTTCCCGCTCGCTTCCTTTGGACTCTTGAGCGAATCCGTCAAAGGACATACCGCATGGACCCTTTAGACGACCTTTTTGCGTTCCTCCGTTTCCCTTCAGTTTCCGCCGACTCCCAGTTCCGACCCGCCGTGGAGGCGTGCGCGCACTGGCTGCGGGCGCGTTTTGAGAAGGCGGGGTTCGGCGCGCAACTCCTGCCTACGCCGGGCAACCCCGTGGTGGTGGCCCGCGGCGAACACCGGCCGGGGCGACTGAACGTTTTGGTCTACGGCCATTACGACGTCCAACCGGCCGACCCGCTCGAACTCTGGGATTCGCCGCCGTTTGAACCGACCGTGCGCGGCGACAAGCTTTACGCGCGCGGCGCGACGGACAACAAAGGCCAGATCCTGGCGCACCTGCTTGGGGCGGAAGCCCTCTTGCGCGAACGCGGCGATTTGCCGGTGAACCTCACCTTCGTGGTGGAAGGCGAGGAGGAGACGGGCAGCGCGCACCTCGGCCAAGTGCTGGTGGATCACCGGAAGGAAATGCCGGCCGACGTTGTCGCGATCTCCGACACGGGCATGGTCGCGCCCGGGATCCCCACGTTCAGCTACGGACTCCGCGGGATTCTCTGCCTGGAGGTCCGCCTGCACGGCCCGGCGGCCGACCTGCACTCCGGCATCTTCGGGGGGTCGGTGGCGAACCCGGCCACGGCCTTGAGCCGCACGGTGGCGGCGTTGCACGACCCTGCAGGCCGCGTCGCCGTGCCGGGATTCTACGATGACGTCCAGCCGTTGGAAGCTTGGGAGCGGGATCTCTGGGCGAAACTGCCGATGACGGACGCCGATTGGCTGGCCACCACGGGCAGCCCGCGCTTGGCCGGCGAAGAAGGTTTCAGCACCTTGGAACGGGTCTGGGCGCGGCCGACCGCGGAAGTCAACGGTCTCGGAAGCGGTTACCAGGGCGAAGGGCCCAAGACCATCGTGCCGGCGAAGGCGTTCGCGAAACTCTCTTTCCGGCTGGTGCCCAACCAAGATCCCGAAACCATTCGCCGGCAAGTCACGACCTTTTTGGAGGGACTTTGCCCCGACAGCCTGCGCATGGAGGTCATCTACCAACACGAAGGCAAACCGTACTTGGTGCGCCCGGATTCCGCGTACGCCCGGGCCGCCCAGCGCGCGTTGGAGGCGACGTTTGGCCATCCGACGGCGTTCATCCGGGAAGGCGGCAGCGTGCCCATCACGCAGACCTTCAAAGACGTGCTCGGAGCCGACACGCTGCTGTTGGGACTCGCCTTGCCCGATTGCAAGGTGCATTCTCCCAACGAGAGCTTTTCCCTGGAGAACTTCCACGCGGGCATCCGGCTCCACGGCCGCCTGCTGGACGAGTTGGCTCGAGCCGCATGAAACCCCTCGCCCCCCTCTGCGCCCTGGCTTTGGCCGCCGCGGCGCTTGCCCCGGTGGTCCGCGCCGATGACGACACTTGGCACAACGTCTACCACAGCCTGCGCCGTTTTGGGCACGGGGTGAAGGACACGTTCACCGGCGACCACGATCACCAGCCGGACGAGCGGCCGGCCAAGCGGCACGCCACCAAGACACGCGCCAAAGCCCGGGACGACGACGATGACGAAGGCAAGGCCGGGACTTCGACCAAGCGCAAATCCCACGAACGCGGGACGCACGCCGCGGCGTCGCCTGCCGAAGAGGCCGCAGAGAAACCCTCGTTGACGGCTACGCCCACACCCGCGGCTTCGTCCGCCGGGGCAGACGCCAAGCCCTCGTTGACGGCTACGCCGACGCCCACGGTGCTGGAACCGACGCCGACGCCCATGGCCACGCCTCGCGTCCTGCCAAGTCCCACGCCGTCGGTCGAAGCACCGCAGACGCGGGCGCGCGACGGCGACCACGGACCCTTGGCCAAGGAGTCCGCCGACAACCCGCCGCCGCCAGCCACGCACACATCGACCGTTCCGGCCGGCGAACTCCGGGAGCTCTCCGCACAACCCGCGCGAGTCCAAGAGGTCGTGCGCGGCGCGCTCGCCCTCACCGGCCGGGACTTGGCCTACACCTACGGGTCGGCTGATCCGGCCAATGGCGGGATGGATTGTTCCGGGTTCGTCTACCACGTGTTGCAAGGGGCGGGGTTCCGCGACGTGCCGCGCGACTCCAGCTCACAATACGTTTGGGTGCGTAAGCAGAGCGAGTTTCACGCCGTCTTGAGCCGACGGGAGGACACGTTTGAGCTGAGCGACTTGAAGGTGGGCGACCTGCTGTTTTGGTCGGGCACATACGTCGTAAATCGCGACGTGCCGATCACCCATGTGATGATCTACTTGGGCAAGGACCGGCGTACCGGGCGACCCTTGATGGCGGGTGCCAGCGAGGGGCGGACTTACGCCGGGGAACGCCGGTACGGGGTGAGCGTCTACGATTTCAAACTTCCGAGCGGCGAGCCGGCCAAAGACGCCCCGGACCGGACGCCAAAGTTCGAAGGGTACGCCAGCATCCCCGGCATCCGGCCAGCCAGCCGGTTGGCCGAGGTTGACGCGAAACCGCCCTTACCCGGGGCGGAGGAGGCCAAGCCGGAGCCAACGGCAGCGCGCGAGGATCGGCCGACGAAACACGACCAGACAAGGTCGAAGACGCGCAAAGGCACGAAGCACACCCCGGACGATGGCGGTTGACGGGGCCTGCAGGCAGACGCCTGACCCACGGCGATGTTGGACCTTTTTGAGACGGATTTTGACCGGGACGTCCTGGGCCAGCGGCTTTCGCGGCTTGCCGCCCGCGGTGCCTGGATCGGCACCTCGTCGTGGAAGTATCCCGGTTGGCTCGGCGCGTTGTACGACCGTTCCCTCTACGAACACCGGGGTCGTTATGCCCAACGGCGTTTCGAAGACCTCTGCCTGACCGAATACTCGCGCTATTTCCGGACGGTCTGCGTCGACGCCGGCTATTACCGGTTTCCCGACGCGGCCTACCTTGACGGTCTCTTCGGGGCCGTCGATCCCCAGTTCCTTTTCACGTTTAAGGTCACCGAGACAGTCACGATCCGCCACTATCCAAAACTGCCGCGCTACGGCGACCTCGCCGGTTCCGCCAACGCCCATTTCTTGGACGCCGAACTTTTCAGCCAGGAGTACCTCGGGCCCATGGCACCGTACCGTGACCGCACGGGCCTCCTCGTCTTTGAGTTCTCGGAGTTTCGGTCGGCCGACTTTGCGGATGCGGAAGAATTTTTGGCCGCCCTGGACGAGTTCCTCGGGGCGTTGCCCGCCGGGTGGCGGTACGGGGTGGAATTGCGCACCGAATCGTTTTTAGGTGCCACCTATTTTGCGGTCCTGCGCCGGCATGGGGTCGCACACGTCTACAACCAGTGGACCCGCATGCCGCCGGTCGAGGCGCAACTGACGCTTCCAGGATCCATCACGGCCCCGTTCACCGGTGCCCGGTTTCTCCTGACGCCGGGGCGCGCCTATGAAGAGGCGGTGCAGCAGTTCAGCCCCTACGCCGAGATCCGTGACGTCGACCCCTCGGCCCGGGGGGGGGGGGGGGCCCTGGTCTGGGATGTGGCCATGCGCGACGGCATACCGGTGTTCGTCTACGTCAACAATAGGCTGGAGGGCAACGCCCTCTGGACCGTTTGGGCGGTGACGGAAGCCGCGGGAGATCGTTGACGCCCCGGGCCTGCCGGCGGTGGCGCCCGCCCGCACCCCGGAGATTTGCGCTTTGCGAATCTCGCGGTTCGCGCTAGCGGTCGGCATGCTCGACATCCGCATTCTGCGCGAGGACCCGGAGAGGGTTCGCGAACGCCTGGAAACCCGCCAGCCTGGTCTGGGCAGCCAAGTGGATGCGGTGCTCTCCGTCGACGCGGAACGGCGCCGGGTGGAAACCGAACTGCAAGGCCTCAACGCGGACCGGAACCGGTTGAGCAAAGAGATTGGGCGGCTGCGCAAAGCCGGCGCCGACACGGCCGCCTTGGAAGCGGAGGTGCGGGCGACGGGCGACCGCATCGCCGGCCTGAACGAAGAGGCAACCGGTGCCGACGAACGGCAGAGGGCGTTGCTTTTGACCGTCCCCAACCTGCCGCACGCCGCCGCACCGGTCGGAGCAGACGCGACCGCCAACCCCGTGGTGCGGACCTGGGGCACGCCGGCGTCGTTTCCTTTCGCGCCGCGCGACCACGTGGAGATCGCCACCCGGCTCGGTTTGGTCGACTTCGAGCGCGCCACCAAACTGAGCGGGAGCGGGTTTCTCTTCTTCCAAGGGCGCGGGGCGCGTCTGCAGCGCGCCTTGATCCAGTTCCTGCTCGACCTCCACACCGAGCGGCACGGTTACACGGAAGTCGGTCCGCCGCTGCTCGTCCGGCGGGAGTGCATGGTCGGCACGGGCCAACTGCCGAAATTCGAGGAGGACGCCTACGCCACGTCGGGCGACAGCCTGTTCCTGATTCCGACCGCCGAAGTTCCGGTCACCAATCTCCACCGCGAGGAGATCCTACCCCTCACCGACCTGCCCAAACGTTTTGTGGCGCACACACCCTGTTTCCGGCGTGAGGCAGGGTCGGCCGGCAAAGAGACGCGCGGCATGATCCGCGTGCACCAGTTCGACAAGGTCGAGTTGGTCAAGGTCACCACGCCCGAAACCAGCTATGACGAACTGGAGTCCCTCACCGCGGACGCCGAGCGGGTGTTGCAGATGCTGGAACTGCCCTACCGGGTCGTCGAGCTTTGCACGGGTGACATCGGGTTTGCGTCGGCCAAAACCTACGACCTCGAAGTTTGGGCTCCTGGCCAGGACCGGTTCTTGGAAGTTTCAAGCTGTTCAAACTGCGAGGATTACCAAGCCCGGCGCATGAACCTGCGGTTCAAGGGTGAGGACGGCAAGAACCGGTTTTGCCACACGTTGAATGGCTCGGGGACCGCCCTGGCACGCCTCTGCGTGGCGTTGCTGGAGACGCACCAGACCGCGGATGGCTCGGTGACGGTGCCGGAACCGTTGCGGGACTATGTGAAGGCCGACCGGCTGGGGTAAGAGGGTTCCGCGTTCCGGGTTCCGCGTTCCGGGTTCCGGGTTCCGGGTTCCGAGCGGAAGACGGTCCACAGATTACGCAGATTGACGCAGATTCAGAGGAAGAGGCGCATCGGGCCGTGACTTGCGGGCGACCCGGTGGGGCCGGCGCGGGGCGCGCATCGCGAATGGCAAAACAGGCGGCCTTTGGGTGAGACCCCGGTGGGGCGAAAACCCGGCCGGCAGAGGAAACGCCACCACCCGGGTTGACGGCCGCCGGGCGAAGGGTGCCGGCTGCCTGACCCTGGAGGCGCGCCCCAGCCCCGTTCCAGCCCGGCGGCTTCTAAGGTTCCTCGACTTGCCCCACCAGTCGCAGGTAAAGGCCGCCACGCTCCCCATCGATGTCCCCTCAATGCGGCACGCTGCCGCCCTTCCAAGGCACCGCGCAAGCGGCGGTGATCAATGGACCATTCCAAGTTTTTATCGCCGGATAGCCGTGTTCGTAACTCAGGATGGAGAGCGTGCTCGTGCCCAGGAGGAAATGCTTGCCGGCGTGTGGATCCAATTCCACCCAACGAGCGGCGAACACTCGCAAATAATGCCCGTGCGAAAAGACGGCGACGTTCGCCTTCAACGC
>CAXUNV010000266.1:5735-6709 GCA_964252355.1 uncultured Chthoniobacterales bacterium
GATTTTCTCAATGACCCGATCCGCCCGAGCCGCGACCTGGTCGATCGTTTCGCCGTGCGGGCACGGGTGCGTCCAGACCGTCCAACCCTCCACCGTTTTGCGGATGTCCTTGGTGGTGATCCCTTCGTAGTCGCCGTAATCCCACTCCTTCAAGTCGGGATCCTCTTGGACCCGGTCACCCAGGCCGGCGAGGCGCGCCGTTTCCAGCGCCCTGCTCAAGGGACTGCTGAGGATCATTTCAAACTTGGCGTCTTCGAAGACCGGGGTCAGAAAGGCGGCTTGTTCGCGGCCTTTTTCCGTCAGGGGGATGTCGCTTCGGCCCGTGTGACGTCCGTTCTGCGACCATTCCGTCTCGCCATGACGGATGAGGTAGATCTGCTCGTCCGAATGCTCTGACATACCTCCCGCATAACCGAGGAGCAACGCTTTGGCCAAGGCAAACGGCGCGTGAATGCCGTCAGACGGTGCGGGACGGACGCGACGCCCGCGGTCCCCTGCAGCCGCCGGCGTTGCCCTAACGTTGGCAGGTGAAAGAACACCCTTTCCCTTTGTTAGCTTCGTGACCTTCTGTTTAAGTCCCGCGAAGCCGCCTAGCTCGCCGCGGCCAACCGTTCCGGCCGCCGGCCGCCGTGCCGCAGGCGGTCGTACGCGGCGTTCAACCATCCTTGCGCGCCTTCCATGTAAAGGTAAAGCGCGGGCGTGACGTAAAGGGTGATGAGCTGGGAAACGATCAACCCGCCGACGAGCACCAAACCCAGCGGCTGACGCGAGGCGCCGTCCGCACCCCACCCGAGCGCGATCGGCACCGCCCCCATCAGCGCGGCCAAAGTCGTCATGATGATCGGCCGAAACCGTTCCACGCTCGCCTCGTGCACCGCTTCCACCGGGGTTTTGCCAGCCCGCCGTTGTTCGATCGCGAAATCGACCATGATGATGCCGTTCTTCTTCACGATGCCGATCAGCATGAATAGACC
>CAXUNV010000267.1:0-6705 GCA_964252355.1 uncultured Chthoniobacterales bacterium
GTTCGGTTCGTACCGATGATCCTGAAATTCGGACATCTTCGCGCGCAGCTCGTAGAGGCGTTCTAACTGCGGGCGCGCCGCCAAGTAAGTCTCCCGCAGGAAACGTGTCGCGGCCGGGTTCTGTTCCCACACCCCGCCAAACCAATCTTGGAAGTCGAGCGCAAACTGTAGGTCGCCCCGGTCGTTATGCTGCCAAAGGTCAGGCGACGGCTCCGGCAGATCCAACAGCAGTGGAGCCAAGTAGAAGTTCTGCAGCATCCCTCGCCGGTACCGGCGGGCGGCCTCCTTTTCGTCGTCGGCTTCGAAAAGGGTGTACGCCCAACCGAACTGCAAGCCGGGATCTTCCAAGTCGTCGGGGTAATTGGACCCGTACCAAGCGAAGAACTCTTCGGCCTCTTCGACTTGGCCGGCGGCTAGTTGCAGCAATGGCAGGAAGAAGCGGAACCCGGCATAGTCCGTCGGGTTTTCCCACAAGGTGCTTTCGCCTAAGGCGATGGCGCCTTGGAAGTCGCCGCTCTGCCACGCGGCCAGCATCTGGCCGTAGCACGCTTTCAGGTAGAGGCTGGGTCGATCCTTGGCGTGCAACGGTTCCGCGGCCGCGGCCGCTTGGGCAAACCGGTCGGCGCCACCCTGGAAATCGCCCTGCTGCATCTCCAGTTCGGCCAACTCGAACAATGCCTCCGGCAACTCGGGGACGAGTTCGAGTGCCTTTTGCAGGAGGGCGCGTCGCTTATCCTGGCCGCGCGTCTGCCGGACCGCCCGTACCAGCCCCTGCGCCACCTCGCTCGGGCTGTGGGTGGCGAGCACGTCTTCCCCGGAACCGATGGCGAGCTTGCCAAGCTGCGCCTCGACCTCCTCGTCGGCCGGCGACGCCTCCTCGTCGCTGCGGTCGACCAGGGTGATTTGGCACCGGAACTCCTGCGAGAGGTTTTGCCAAGTCGCTTCGTCCCACTCGTCGAACTCGGGGATCCGCAGTTCGTCGGGAGCCCCGCGCTCCCCGAAAAGCCGTTGCAGGAACATCTCGGCACGCCGCCCCTCGATCTCGCGGACGAGTTCGTGGCCGATCAAAGCCCCGCTGAAATGGTGCACGACGTAGAGGCACGTCGGCAGGATGAACGTCGACCCAAACGGGGCGGGTGCGTCCGCATCGAACCAGCCAAAGCTCCAGACCTCGCGGGTCGACCGCAGGGGTTGAATCATAACCCGACGTTCGGCGGAGCCGGGGGGGCTGACAAGGGGGAGGCGCGAGGGAGGGTGCGGTTCCCGGTTGCCAGTTTCCGGTTCCCCGTTGCCGGAACGAGCGGCGTGGCCGGTTGACCGGCGTGATCCCGTCTCGGATGGTATCGTTCCCTTCTAAGTGAGCATGAACATCGTCTACTTTGATTTGGAGACCCAACGGACGGCCAACGACGTCGGCGGCTGGGATCGGAAACGCGACATGGGCATGTCCGTGGGGGTCACCTACAGCACCGCTTCCGGCGAATACCAAATCTTCGGCGAAGCCCGGGTGAACGATCTGGTCGGCCAGTTGATGAAGGCCGATCTGGTGGTGGGCTACAACGTGGTGAACTTCGACTACGAGGTGTTGATGGGGTACACCGTTTTGGATTTACCCCACTACCTTCCGACGCTCGACATGCTCGTCGACATCGAAGGCAAAATCGGGATGAAGCCCAAGCTCGACAACCTCGCGCAGAGCACCTTGGGCGTCGGCAAGACGGCTGACGGCATCGACGCCATTCGTTGGTGGCGCGAGCGCCGGTTCATGGAAATCGCCGAGTACTGCTGCTACGACGTCAAGGTGACCAAACTGGTGCACGAATACGGACGGCAGCACCGGGAACTGTTCTACACCGACAAATTCAGCCGCAAACAACGTTTTGAAGTCGCGTGGTAGGCGCGCGCTTCGTGCGAGTTCCCCTGAGGAATTGCGCAAGATTGCCAAGATCGCGCGCGATTGCCAAGATTGGGGAAGCAAGGAAGGCAGGGCGAGGCAAGGCACGAGACGCCGCCAAATCAGAACCACACGCGGGAGTGCCGCTTCCCTGAATCTTCAATCTTGGCAATCTTGCCGCGATCTTGGCAATCTTGCGCAATTAATCGAACGAGCCCGCGTTGAAACGGTACAGGTTGGCCAACCCAGTCACCCGGTACTGCTCGACGACGCGGCCGTCCGACGCGAACACGCGCACCCCGTTTTGCCCGTCCGACGCCCACCGGACCTGCCGCACGCCCTTGGTCTTGGAGACTTGCAGCAGGGGCAAGCCGTCGCTGTTTGCCAGCCAAAGGCCCGTGTCGTCGGCGAACGCCGAGAGTTGGAACAGGGGTTGGCGCGTGTTCTCCAACGGGTTGTTCAAAGGCCTCACCGGCACCGCCGGCGATTCTGAACGATCCTCCGACGGCACGGGCGCACCGTCCTTCAGCGTAAACCCAGGGAACGATCGTCGCGCCCGGTCGAACCACTTTTCCCACACAGACGCGTCTGCCCGCGCGTCTTGGAACCGCAACCCTACCACGCGCTCGGCGTCTGCGCCCTTGAGCAGGAGCACCAGCGCGTCGGCTTCCCGGGAGGCGCTCAGCCGGTTGGCCGCACCCAACTCGGGCGGCAGTTCCAAGTCTCGCACCTCCCGGGTCCGCACGTCGATGCGGCGCACCAGCGTGCGCTCGCCTTCTCGGGAAAGCGCCCAGACGGTGTCGTCGCGGCCTGCCGCCAAATCGACCAACGGTTTCGGGTCTTTCAAACCCAACGGCGCAACCTCCCCGCCCTCGACGGTCCAAAAGTTGCCATCCGCGGCGGCGAGCACCGTCGTGGAACGGAGCACGGCGCCGCGGACGGGGTTGCCGCCCGGCACTGCCAACGGGCGGGTAACGCCCCCATCGACCAGCACCGGGCCGCTTGCCCAGAGCAGCAGCGTGCGCGCGCCGTCGGTAGCCGCGTCGCGGAGACCTGTGCCGGCCACTTCCCAGGCGACGGTCGCCGTCTTTGGGTCGAGCAACTGCGCCCGGTCGTCGTTGAACAGCAGCAGAAGATTCGCGCCGGCCGACCGGAGGGCGTTGGCGCCGTTGGCGAGCGTCACGGGCACATGACGCGCCTCGGTGCCTTTCGCGCTCTCCAACAAAACTTCCAACCGGGCCGCTTGCGCCAGCACGGCAACGCCGTCCGTGCCGTACGTCGCGGCATCCAGGATGACCTGCGGCCGGGGAGCCCCGCTGTTATCCGCGAAATCGTTGAAGTGGAAGGCTTCCCCGGCGATCTCCACTTCCTGCCCGACCACCACGCCGCGCGCGTAGTAGCGTCCTGCCGGCACGGGTTTACCATCGGCGTCGTTCCCGTTCCAGTCTACCAACAAGCCGTTCAGTCCGGCCTTGAAGCTTTCCACTTCGGCCGCTTTGGCCAGCACTCGCACCAACCGGCCACGGCCGTCGTATACGCCCAGGCTTACCGCCCCTTCCACGGGCGGCGGCACAAACATCAGTTGGTGCGGGCTCGGTTCCTCCTGACCCAACAGCCTCGGCACGGAAATGACGCCCACGGCTGCCGACAGGAGCGCCACCGCCGCGAGGCGCCGACGCCACCCGTCACGCATAATAACGCCAATTCAGGTTCGGAAAGAGGTTGTCGCGCCCTTCGCAGTTCGCCAGGAACGCTTCGTCCATCGTCCCGCCCTTCAGGTGATCGTAGAGGCGCGTGAAGCGCAGCAGGTGGGCGCGCGTCTCTTTGCCGGCGTAATCCCGCGCCGTACCCGTCTTCATGAGGAAAGCCCAGTCGGACGCCTGCGCGAGGAGGAGTTCCCGCGCCATCTGGCGAAGCGACCGCTCTTTCCATTGGGCGGGCTTGGGGCCGGCCGCCCGGGCGCACTCCGTCATCCGGCGGGCGGCCGCGTGCAGGTGCGGGTAGATCCAGGCGTTGGCTTCGTCCAACCAGACTTCCCAAAAGCCTTTGTGCCCCCAACTGGACGGGCTCGGGTTCACCACCTGCAGCGTCTCGTAGCGGGCCAGGTATTCGCTCGGCGTGATGAGTTCGTAGACCGTTTGGTCATAGACGGCTTTGCGGATGACCAAATCAAGGAAGCGCGGGCCTTCGTACCACCAATGCCCGAACAGCTCCGCATCAAACGGGCTCACCACGATCGGCTCGATGGACGTGACGTCGAGCAGGTGCTGGATCTGCTTGGCCCGGCTATTCACAAAATCGCCGGCATGCCAGTCGGCCGCCCCCTGCGCCCAGCCAGGCACGTAAACCTCTTTGCGCGTCGTCCGACCCGTCACCCGGTGGTATTTGAGTCCGGTGAACTTGCGCTGACCGTCCGCCGGCAGGAAGGGGCGGAGGTAATCCAAGTCAAGGTCGAAGCCGATGTCGCGGTAAAAGTCGCGGTAGGCCGGGTCGCCTGGATAACCCTCCTGCGCGCTCCAGACCTGCTTGCTCGACTCGCGGTCCCGGGAAAACACCGCCGGCCCGCCCGGGGTAAAACACGGGGCGTAGATGGCGTAGCGCGGTCGCGGGTTGCCGAACATCAGGCCGTGCGCATCCAAGATGAACCAACGGATTTCGGCTTCGGCCACAAAGTTTTCCAGTCCCTGGTAGTAGGCGCATTCCGGCAGCCAGATGCCCCGGGGTGGCCGGCCAAAGCTGCGCACGTACTCGTCGCGCGCGATCAGGATCTGCGCGCGCACCGCTTCCGGCGTTCCCTCCATCAGGGGCAAGAACCCGTGGGTTGCCGCGCAGGTGATGATCTCGAGCACGCCGAGGTCTTGAAATCGCCGGAACGCCTGGACCAAGTCGCGGTTGAGGCGGTCGGCATAGATCTCGCGGATTTCTAGAAACCGCGCGTGGTAAAGCCGGGCGAGGTGATTGTACTCGGGTTGTCCCTCCGTGCGTTCGATCTCCTTGCGCGACAGCTCGATCGCCCGGTTCAGGTACCGCTCGTAGCGGCCCCGCAGCAGCTCGTCGTCCAGCATCGCGCACAACGTCGGCGTCAACGACATCGTCAGCCGGAAAGGCACCCCGTCTCGGACCAGCCCTTCGAAGACCTGCCACAACGGCACGTAGGTCTCCGTGATCGCCTCGAACAACCAGTCTTCCTCCAGGAATTCCGGGTATTCCGGGTGCCTGACAAATGGCAGGTGCGCGTGCAGGACCAGTGAGAGAAATCCTTTCCGCATGCGGCTGAGACTTGGCCTGACGAGTGACAAAGCGCAAACGACAAATGGGCGGGGAAAAGTTTCGGGTCCCTGGTCCCTGGTTGGGGACGGGGGTGCCACGTTTGGCGTTTGCCGTTTGCGGTTTGACGCAAGGACGGAGCCGCGGGTTGCCGATCAGGGGACGGCAGCCTCCAAGGGAACGCCGGAGCAAAGGTTTCGGCCGCCAAGCGCGTCGGTCCCTGAACTCTTGGCAATCTTGCGCATTCTTGGCAATCTTGCGCAATCGCCCCGCCCGCCATGACGTCCGCCGACCTCGACGAAATCCTCATCAGCCTCGACGAATGGGTCAGTTGCCCGACGGAGCCCGAACACCGGTTCCGGCTCCGCCACGGCTTGGCCGAAGCCACCGTGGGCCGCATCCGCGACCACCATTCCCAGCAGAGCGCGCGGCGCGCGGCCGCCTTGCGTGGGCAACTCGAAACCGAATTGACCCAGAAACTCGCCACCGAGCGCGACGAGATCCGCCGGGCCGCCCGGGAAGAGGAGGCGGCACGCGCCGCACTACGAGAACGCGACCTGCGGGACCAGACCGAAGGTTTGCGCCGGACGTTGGAAGCTTTGCAAGGGGAACTGAGTGCGCGGCGCCAAACCGAATGGGACCTCGGTCAAAAGCTGCGGCAAGCCGAAGCGGAGCGCGCCCTCGCCGTCCAGCAAGCGGCGCACGAAGCTGCCCAACAGGCGCGGCTCGACGCGGTGAACCAAACGGAACTCGTCCTTAAACAACGGCATTTTGCCGAGTTGGAAGCTTTGCGACTCAAGCAGGCCGAGTTGGAAAAGCAGCGGGACGACGCCAAGAGCGTGGCGGAAGAGCTTAAGCGGCGCATGGAACAAGGTTCCCAACAGACTCAGGGCGAATCGCTCGAACTGTTGCTGGAACGCGAACTGCCGGTGCAGTTTCCCTCAGACCAAGTGACGGCGGTGGAGAAGGGCGTGCACGGCGCGGACCTGCTGCACACCGTCGTGGCGGGCGATGGCCGGGTCTGCGGGTCCATCACCTGGGAAACCAAAAACACCTTGCACTGGAACGCTGCCTGGATCGAAAAACTGCGTCAGGACGTCATCGGCAACCGCTCCGAATTCGGCGTCTTGGTGAGTTCGCGGTTGCCGGACCACGTGCGGCATTTCGGTCAGATCGACGGCATTTGGGTGTGCGACTTGGCGACGTGGCCGGCGTTGGCCGGCATCCTGCGGCAGCAGGTGCTTGCCTTGGCTTTCGCCCGGGCCTCGGCGGATGGGCGCGACCGCAAGATGAACGTTTTGTACGGTTATCTCACCGGTCCGGAGTTCCGGGAACGGGTCAACGCCATCATCCAGATGTTTTTGGAAATGCGCGAACAGCTCGACAAGGAGCGCCGCGCCTTCAACAAGCACTGGAGTGCGCGCGAGAAGCAGATCACGACGGTGGTCGACAGCCTTTCCGGGATGTACGGCGACCTGCAGGGCATCATCGGCAAGGCGTCGCTGCCCGAGATCTCCACGCTCGCGTTGGAGGCGGGTGAAGAG
>CAXUNV010000268.1:0-6691 GCA_964252355.1 uncultured Chthoniobacterales bacterium
GGCCCGGGGGGCCAGGGGTCTTGCTACATAGGGCGGGGCTTCGGGGGCGTCAACCGGGAAGAGGCGTTGCCGCCCTGGCGCAGGATCGCCTTGCCATGCCGCCCGCCACGCGGAACTCGTAACCCGGAACCCGGGACCCGGAACTCTCAATCCATGCTCATCGCCGAACCCACCCAACTCCGGCGTCTGGAACGGCTCGGTTTTCGTCCGGACGAGTTTGAGGAAGTCTTTGCCCGGTCGGGCGGGCCGGGCGGCCAGAACGTGAACAAAGTGGCGACGGCGGTCACCTTGCGCCATCGGCCAACGGGCCTCGCCGTCACCGCCCAAGATTCCCGGTCGCAATACCGCAACCGCCAACTCGCCGTCGAACGCCTCATCGGGCTTCTAGAAACCCGGCGCGACGAGGCCCGGCAGGCCAAGCGTGACGCACGCGAAAAGGTGCGCCGGCAAAACTCGCCCCGGCCCGCGTCGTTGAAGCGAGAGATCCGCGAGACCAAACAACGGCGGTCGACCGTCAAGCGGGCCCGCGGCCGTGTAACGGGGGAATGACAAAGGCCAAAGGGGGGTAGTTCAAAATCGGGGCGGTAGGGCGAGGCGAGGTCAACCTAACCCGCCGCCAAGCAGCCAGAAAGGTGGACTTCGGCGGCCCCATGACGGGCGGGACGCCCCTGCTCGCTCACTGCCGGGGCCGTTGCCCCCGAAACCGGCCGGGCCCCCCGCGCTCCCCTGGGGGGCGGCGCCCCCTCCCAGGGCCTCCGGGCGGGGTCTCGGGCTTACGCGGGCGCCCAGGGGCGGAACGCCCGCGCACCCCTAAAACCCGCCCTCTTTTGGCCTTTGTCATTTGGCCTACCGCGCAGCGACAACCATCCGCTCCACGTATTTGGCCACCAGATCAAACTCCAGGTTCACACGCGCGCCGGGCGCCAACCCACGCAGGTTGGTCACCTCCCAAGTGTGCGGGATGATCCAGAGCACAAAACCTGCCGCCGTGAGTTCGGCGACCGTGAGGCTGATGCCGTTCACCGCGACGGACCCCTTGTGCACCACGTACCGGGCCCATGCGTCCGGCAGGGCGATCTCCAACCGGTGGTCTCGGCCGACGGCTTCGACGGCGCGCACGGGCGAGGCGGTGTCGACGTGGCCCTGGACGATGTGGCCGTCAAACCGGCCGTTGGCCGACATGGGCCGTTCCAAGTTCACGTCGTCGCCGGGTCGCACGTCGCCCAGGTTGGTGCGTCGCAAAGTCTCGGCGAGCAGGTCGAACCGGAGCAGGTCGCCGTGAATGGCCGTGGCGGTCAGGCAACAGCCGTTCACGGCGAGGCTCGCCCCAGGCGCCAGCTCGCCGGCCAACGGGGTGCGGAGGTGAAGTTCGAAAGCGCCCGGCACCGTTTCCGACAGCCGGTCAACCCGTCCGACCCCTTCGATGATGCCCGTGAACACCCCATTCCCGTCGCGCCGGCTCGTCGCGCCGTCAACCCGTCGCCCGGATTGCACCCTTTCTCATTCGGTGGCAAAAGGGAAGGGATGGAAAAAGTCGTCATCGTTGGCACCGGGTGCGCTGGCCTTACCGCCGCCATCTACACGGCTCGGGCAAACCTGAACCCGTTGGTTCTTGAAGGACGCGAACCGGGTGGCCAGCTGACGACCACGACCACGGTCGAAAATTTTCCCGGATTTCCCGACGGCATCGACGGCCCGGAACTCATCATGAACATGCACCGGCAGGCCGAACGTTTCGGCGCCCGGTTCCGCTACGCCGAAGTGGAGGCTTTTGAACCCGGAAACGGCCATCACCGGCTCGGGGTCGACGGGACGTGGGTCGAAACCGAGACGATCATCGTGGCCAGCGGCGCCTCCGCCAAGTGGCTGAACTTGGAAGACGAAAAGCGGTTCAAGGGTCATGGCTTGACTTCTTGCGCCACGTGCGACGGCGCGTTTTACCGCAACGTGCCGGTGTTGGTCGTGGGCGGCGGCGACACCGCCTGCGAAGAAGCCGTGTTCCTCACCCGGTTCGCGTCCAAGGTCTATTTGGCCCACCGGCGCGACAGCCTGCGCGCCTCCGTCATCGTGGCCGAGCGCGCCTTGCAGCACCCTAAGATCGAGCCGCTCTGGAACACCGTGGTGACCCGCTACCTCGGCGATGCCGACGGCGAAATCGAAGGGGTCGAGCTGCTCAACGTGAGCACCGAAGAACGGTCCCGCCTCGACGTGAAGTGCGTGTTCGTGGCGATCGGTCACCAACCGAACACCCGACCGTTCCGAGGCAAGCTCGACACCGACGAGAACGGTTACTTGCTGACGCGCCAAGGCACGCAAACCAACGTGCCCGGGGTTTTCGCAGCCGGCGACGTGGCCGACCCCGTCTACCGTCAGGCGGTCACCGCGGCCGGCCAAGGTTGCGCGGCCGCCATCGACGCCGAGCGTTACCTCGTGGCGGCCGAATCCGCATCCTTGGAAGAGGTCGGCACTTCGTTGCCGCTTTACTGAGCGGCACCCGGACCGAGGTGCACGACGATGCGGCATCGGGGGTGGGCGGCGTGCCGCGGTCCACCGCGGACGGATCCCTCCGGCGATGAAGGTCTGCGATCTCACCCAGTTTTACTCCCCCTTCAGCGGCGGGGTGAAACGGTACTTGGAGGAGAAGCGGAAGTACGCCGTGGCCGCCGGGCACACCCATGTGCTCGTCGTCCCGGGTCCCCGGACCGAACGGCTGGAAGAGCCCGGTGCCCGGACCTACGTGATCGCCTCCCCCCTAGTCTCGAAGACGTCGCGTTACCGGGTTCTCCTTAACCTGGGCGCCGTGGAGACCGTGTTGGAACGCGAACGCCCGGACGTGATCGAATCGAGCGACCCCTACCAAGTGGCGTGGAAGGCGGTCGCCTCAGGCGAGGCGCTGCGGATCCCGGTGGTCGGTTTCTACCATTCTCACTTTGCCGAAGCCTACGTGCGGACCACGCTGAAATACTTTGGCAAGACGGCCAACCAAGTGATGATGGAGGTCGCCCGCCATTACGTCCGTTCGTTGTACAACCATTTTGCCCGGACGTTCGTGCCTTCCGTGGGCCTTGCCCAGGTTCTGCGCGGCTGGGGCGTGGAAAACGTCGTCTTGAGCGAACTCGGCGTCGACACCGACGTGTTCCGGCTGGCGGCCGACCGGCCCAAAACCCGCCAGAAGCTTGGCATCAACCCCGAGCGCCTCCTGCTCCTTTACGTCGGGCGGCTCGCGGCCGACAAGAACGTGCGGACGCTTTTCGGCGCCTTCGCGCAGCTGCACGAGATCGCCCCGGGACGGTTTGCCCTCCTGGTGGTGGGCGACGGACCGCAACGCGAACCCCTGGAGGCGTTGCGCCGGCGGACAGGCGCAGTGACCTGGGTCCGCTACTGCTCCGACCAGGAGGAACTGGCCCGCCTTTACCGGGCCGCCGACCTCTTCGTGCACCCGGGCGTTCAGGAGACGTTCGGGTTGGTGGCCTTGGAAAGCCAAGCCTGCGGCACGCCCGTCGTGGGCATCCGGGGCAGTTACATGGACCGGATCATCTTTGGCGACCAGGGTCACTGGGCTCAGAGCAATGCGCCGTCCGCCCTAGCCGAAGGGATCCTGGCCGCCAGCGCGACCGACTTGGTGCACACCGGCCGAGAAGCAAGCCGGCGCGTGGCGGCACGCTACTCTTGGTCCGCGGTCTTTGGTGGCATGTTTGACATTTACCAAAGGATCAGTCTCTAGTCTTCGCATTAACCGCATGCACCGCACGCGAACGGAGACGCCAGGGATTGCCGTGCGACGCTACCGTCCGGAGGACCGCGACACCGTCCGGTCCCTCTGCTGCAACACCGGGTTCCTGGGCAACCCCATCGACCCGGTGTTTGAAGACCGGGATCTGTTCGCCGATTTTTTGACCTCTTACTACCTCGAACAGGAACCGGATTCGGCGTTCGTGGTGGCCGTCGATGGCCAGACCAAAGGTTACCTGCTCGGATCCCGTTTCCCGCTCCGGCACCAAGCGTTCAGCTTGTGGCAAAACCTCCGGCTGGCCGTGAAGGTGTTGCGGCGTTACTGGCGTTACCGGCCGGAGTCGCGGCGCTTCGTGCATTGGGTCCTGCTGACCGCGTGGCGCGAGGTGCCGGCCGCACCGCGCTTCATCGGCCATTTCCACCTCAACATCTTGCCGGAAGCGCGCAGCATCGAGATCTGCCGTCAGCTGTTGGAAACCTACCTCAAGTTCCTGTACGAGAAAGGCGTCAAGCAGGTGTACGGCCAAATGGTGACCTTCGACGGCCGACGCGGGTTCAAACTGTTCGAACGCTACGGGTTTAAGGTGTTGAACCGTTCCGAGATCACCAAGTACAAACGGTTCACCAACCGGACGGTGTACCTCTGCACGGTGGTCAAGGAACTGGACCTCTCGCAAGACCGGGTCCTCTACCCCGTGCGCGACTGAGCGCGGCTTAGCGAGCGTTTGCCGTTGCGCTGAGCCCGCCGCACCGCGCCGCCATTTGTCATTTGGCCTTTGTCATTTGTCATCTCCCCGCCTAGCCTCTGCGCGATGGAGCAGGGAACTGCCCCGGGCGCGGCGTCCGCGTCAGCCAGGAGGCGAGGGTGGGTGCAACGCGTCCTTTGGGTCGTGGCGTCGGTGGCTGCAGGCATCGCGCTGGGAGACGCCCTCAATGCCCGCGTCGGCTGGTTTGCCTCGTCCGTCCCCATTCCGGTGCAAGCCGGTACGACCGACTTAGCGGGCGCATGGCAGCTACGCCCCGCACGCCCGGTCAAGTGGCGGGGCGCTTGGCCGGGCGCGATCCGGTTGCAGACGGCCGCGTCGTGCCCATTGGCGTTCGTGCCCAACCCGACCTGGGTGACCCGCTTACCGGCGACCGCGTTTTCTTTGGACCGTTCCGGCCACCTTCTCCTTAACCCGGCATGGGCCGCCAGCCCCGCATGGTGGGCGGGCCGTCGGACCCTCCGATTCCCGCGCGTCATGCCCGAACACGCGCGCACCGCCCTTTGGTGGTTCGCCGCCGCGGTCGCACTGGCCGGCGCGGCGGTCGGTGCCCCCACTTCGGTCGCCTCAGGCCGACCCCTCGTCGAGGCCCCGCGCGGCGCCCGGGGCGTGGTCGGCCGCCCCCCCCGCGGGGCCGCCGGCGTCGTCGCCCCCGTTCTCATTCTTGGTTCGGGCCGCCGTTTCGGAGACGGCGCGACGTGCCGGGATTGTCTCCGGGGGTGAGCGTTGACCGGCCCGATGACGACTGTCGGGCAGCTCTCGGACGGCGAGCTCGCATGCCTCCGGCGCTGGGCGGTCGAGCAAGCTCATCAGTGGGGGGACACGCTGGCGGAGGTCGTGGGGGCTGCCGCGACGCTGGAATCGTACGTCCTGCGCGGAGCTGCTCCTGATGGTGGCCAGGTTCGTGGCTTCGAGGGGCAGCGGGCGGGTGCGTCGATCCGCCTGTTGGCGCAGGGCGTCCGAGACCTGTGCCGGCGCGTCGAGGCCCTCGAACATCCGGGGCGGGAGGGCTGATGGCCGTCGCTATCAACGACGACCGCTGGCTCGCGCGGGCAACGGTCTCGCAGGTTCGGGTGCTGGAGCTCCTTCGGGCTGCGCCCCTGCGTTCGCGACGGGACCAGGGGTTGCGTCCACCTGGTCCCGCGCTGCGGCTGCGTCCTGCCTGTCGTCCTCCGTTCGCTGATCGTCGGCACCTGCACGTGCCGGACGGTGTAGCGGGAGAAAGGACGGATGCGGGACGATCAATCTCAGAATCAGGATTCTCGGCACATGGCGCAGCCCGCCCGCGCTGAAGCCCTGGCCCGCGACACGGCGGCCATGCTGCGGCTGATGGCGGAGCCGCCGGTGGCCGGCGAACTCGTCAAGCAGCAGATCGGGCGCGCGGCCCGGCGGTGCCGGCTGACCTACGAACGGGCGCGGAAGCTGTGGTACGGCGAGGCGACCGTGTCCGGCGTTGACCTGGCGCTGATCGTCGAGGCGCTGGGTCGGGACAACGACCTTGTCATCGCCTACCAGACCGCGCGGGCCAAGCTGGCGGCGGCCCGGGCGGATGCCGTGCGCAAGGCGTCGCCTTGATCGGGGAACTGCTCGCAAGGCTGGTGCTGTGGCGACGCGAGGCGGTGCTGGCCTCGGTCGAGCGCAGGCTGGTCCTGGTGGACCGGCTCTACATCCAGGCGCAGCGGTTGCGGCGCCGGCCAGTCGATCCGGCGATGCTGTGTCGCGTGGCCGCTGACGATGCGGACACGCGGAGCCAAGACACGATGACGGCGGGGGCTGCCAGGCCCCCGGACCCGTCGGCCCCCGGTGTAGCGCCGGGCAAGCCAGGAGTGGGGTAGGATGGACGATCCTGGAACAAGAGCGGGTGGATGCCGGCCTCGACCGGTCCGATGCGCCCCGTGCGCCTTTCACGCCGGGCGTCGCGTGCTGGCCTGCCCCGCCGGGCAGGTGAACCGATGATCGGTCCATATTTTGAGACACCAGGCGTACCCGCAGGTCGAGGCTGCGTCAAGCGCCTTGAGCCCGCGGGAGCGGCGATTCGACCCCGCCGCGCGCTGGCGGACGGTCCTGGGCACGGTCGGGATCGGCCTGGTGCTGGCGGTCGCGCTCGTGGGCCTGGCTGCCTGGGGCGACCTCGGCGAGTTCGCGCGATCGCTGCCGCCATGACGCCAGCCGCCAGCCGCCAGCCGCCAGCCGCC
>CAXUNV010000269.1:0-6652 GCA_964252355.1 uncultured Chthoniobacterales bacterium
TCCATCCGGTTGGCGGCTGCTTTTTGCCGGCCGGGTTTTCGCCCCACCGGGTCGGACGCAAGGTCAGGCCGATCCTTGGGTCGGCGCTTTTTCCAAGGACTTGCCAACCAGAGACCAGGGACGAAAGACGAAAAACCCGAAACGCCCGTCGGGTTTTCACCTCACCGGCTACACTCGTCGAGCAGGGCCACTCCCGCCATTTTACCCGGTTCCGTTGTGCAAAAGGTTTGCTTCTTTTCGCCGGGTGCCGCAAGTGTTTCAGGGTGCGTGCGGGCCCCGCTTTTCCCGCGGCGCACGACCCTCCATCCCCCAAACATCATGAGCCTTTCGAACCTCTGCCGGTTGTTAGCACCTTTGACGTTGGTTTCTGCCCTGCCGGCGATCGTCCCCGCGCAAGGCAAGACCCTTGATTCCGTGGCGGTCACCGTCGGCGATCTTGGCAACCCGTTCTTCGTCCAGATTGCCCACGGGGCTCAGGACGCGGCGAAGAAGATCAACCCCAAAGTCAAGTTCACGGCGGAATCAAGCAACTACGACGTCAACAACCAGACTAACCAGATCGACAACTTCATTTCGGGCGGGGCCAACCTGATCGTGTTGAACGCGGCCGACAGCAAAGGGATCGCGCCGGCGGTGTTGCGGGCCAAAGCCGCCGGGGTCACTGTCGTGGCCGTCGACGTGAACGCCGAAGGGGGCGTCGACGCGACCATCACCTCCAACAACAAGCAGGCCGGTGAAAAGGATGGCAAATACCTCGGCGACCGCCTCAAAGGCAAAGGTCAAGTGGTCATCGTCAACGGCCCGCCGGTCTCGGCGGTGACAGACCGCGTCGCCGGGTTCAAGGAAGCGATGAAGGCCTATCCCGACATCAAGATCTTGTCCCAAGACCAGAACGCGGGCGGCAGCCGCGACGGCGGCCTGCGCGTCATGACGGACCTGCTGACGGCCTTCCCCAAAATCGACGCGGTCTTCGCCATCAACGACCCGACGGCCATCGGCTGCGACTTGGCGGCCAAGCAGGCCAAACGCAGCGACTTTTTCATCGTCGGGGTCGATGGCGCGCCCGACATCGTGCCGTCGCTCAAAGACCCCAACAGCTTGGTCGCGGCGACTGCCTCGCAAGATCCGTACACCATGGCTCAGAAGGCTGTGCAGATCGGGAACGACGCCCTGAACGGCAAAAAGCCGGAACAAGACCTGACCTTGATCCCGGTCGAGCTCATCACGAAAGACAATGTCAATCAGTACACCGGCTGGACCAAGTAGCGGCGTGCCGCTGTTGGAGGTGCGCGGGGTCACTAAAAGTTTTCCCGGCGTGCGCGCGCTGAAGGGCGTCGACCTGAAGATCTGGCCCGGCGAGGTCCACGCCTTGATGGGCGAGAACGGGGCGGGCAAGAGCACCCTCATGAAAATCTTGGCTGGGGCTTACCGGCCGGATGCGGGCGAGATCTTGCTGAACGGTAAACCAGTCCAGTTTCCCACGCCGCACGCCGCGCGGGCGGCGGGCATTGGGATCATCTACCAAGAGTTGACGGTGGCTCCGAACCTCACCGTCAGCGGCAACGTGTTTCTCGGGTCCGAACTGAGGAAGTTCGGTTTCGTGAAAGACACCGCGGAGATGGACCGGCGCACGCAGGAGGTGCTTAACCGGCTCGGGGCAAGGTTCCGGGCCAGCCAACGCGCGGCCCACTTGGCGGTGGCGGAGCAGCAGCAGGTCGAAATCGCGCGCGCCCTCTTTTACAAGAGCCGTGTGCTGGTGATGGACGAGCCCACGGCGGCTTTGTCTGACCGGGAAACGGAACGGCTGTTCAACGTCGTGCGGCAACTCCGGTCCGAGGGCTTGGCGATCATCTACATCAGTCACCGAATGGCGGAGGTGTACGACTTGGCCGACCGGCTCTCGGTTTTGCGGGACGGTGAGTACGTGGGCGAATTGACCCGCCCGGAGTTCTCCGCTGAGAAGGTCATCGAAATGATGGTCGGGCGGAAGATCGAGGATTTCTACACGCACGCGCAGAACGGCCAAGCCGGGCGGGTGGTGTTGGAAGTTAAAAACGTCGGCGATGGTCACCGGGTGAAGGGGGCCAGTTTTGCCCTGCGCGCGGGGGAGGTGCTGGGCTTGGCCGGATTGGTCGGCGCGGGGCGTACCGAGCTGGCCCGGTTAATCTTTGGGGCGGACAAGCGGACCACGGGTGAGATCTTGCTGGACGGCCAACGCCTGCAGATTACCAAACCTCAAGACGCGATCCGGGCCGGGATCGGTTACGTGCCCGAAGACCGAAAGTTGCAGGGGGTATTTCTCCAGATGTCTTGCGGCGAGAACATCACCATGAACGTCCTGAAGGAATGCGCCGCCGCGGGCGTGCTGAATTCCGGGCGTTTGAAGGAGCGGGCGAACGCGGAAGTCCGGGCGATGCGGGTGCGCACCGCCTCGTTGCAGTCACGCGCCGGCGGTCTGTCGGGCGGCAACCAACAGAAGCTGCTCTTGGCGCGCTGGCTTGAGATCAAGCCAAAGGTGTTGTTTTTGGACGAACCGACCCGGGGCGTCGACGTCGGCGCCAAGGCGGAGATTTACGCGTTGATCCGCAAGTTGACGGAGGCGGGCATGGCGGTGCTTTTCATCTCCAGCGAACTGCCGGAGATCGTGGGCGTCTGCGACCGGGTCTTGGTGATGCGCGAGGGCGAGATCACCGGCGAGGTCGGGCGCGGGACCGGCGTGGAGATCACCCAGAAAAACATCATGACCTTCGCGACGGACGTCGCCCAAACCGGAGTTGCCCATGCCCGCTGAAACCGTTGCCCCCGCCCCTGCCTCGCCGAGCCCTGACCTCGCCGCGACGCGGCGCAAGGAGATGACCCGGTCCCTGATCCAGACCGCCGGCATGCTGCCGGTGCTGATCGTGATCTGCATCCTCTTCGCGTTCCTCACCCCGAATTTCTTGCACGAGAACAACGTCATCAACGTCGTCCGCCAAGCCTCCATCAACATCGTGCTGGCGGCGGGGATGACGTTCGTGATCCTGACGGGCGGCATCGATCTGGCAGTCGGTTCCGTGTTGGGCTTGACGGCGGTGGTCGCGGTGGTCGTGTCGTTGCTCCCGGGGCTCGGCTGGCTGGCGGTCCCGGCGGCCCTCCTGGTCGGCCTCGTCGTCGGCGTGCTCACGGGCGCCACGGTTGCCTACGTCGGTCTGCCGCCATTCATCGTGACTTTGGGCACCTACACCGCCATCCGCGGGGCGGCGTACCTCGTGGCCAAAGGTACCACGGTCATCAACAGCAAACTCGATTTTGCGTGGTTAGGCAACGGCTACCTTGGCCCGGTCCCTTGGCTGGTGGTGATCGCGCTGCTGGTGATCGCCGTAAGCGCCTTCATCTTGCACCGCACGGTATTGGGCGTGCACGTCTACGCGGTGGGCGGCAACGCGCAGGCGGCGCGGCTCACCGGCATCCCGGTGCCGTTTGTGCTCATCTTCGTCTACGGCGTGAGCGGTTTGCTCTCGGCGTTGGGCGGCGTGATGAGCGCCAGCCGGCTTTTCAGCGCGCAAGGCCAGCTTGGCATCGGTTACGAACTGGACGCCATCGCGGCCGTCATCCTCGGCGGCACCAGCTTTTCCGGGGGCATCGGCACGGTGTTCGGCACCTTGATCGGGGCGTTGATCATCGCGGTGCTCAACAACGGCCTGACGTTGATGAACGTCTCGTTCTACTGGCAGTTGGTCATCAAAGGCGCGGTGATCATCCTGGCCGTGATGCTCGACAAGCTGCGGACGCGCGGGCAGGCGGCGTGAGCCATGGCCCTGATTGCGCAAGGCCGCCGGGATTGCGCAGGATTGCCAAAGTTGAAAGGCGGTTCTTGGTCGTCAGCGGGAACTGCTCTGCGGCGGCTTCGCCGAGAAACCCGGTGGGGCGAAGACCCGGCCGGCTGAGGAGGGCGGCCTTACAGGCTAAAATTGTTGCCGGGCGGTCTGAGCCGGGCCGCAAACCATCTTCTGGGCAGCTATCGGGATCGCTCCCCGCCGGCTCAGACCAGTCGGCAGTCGTCGGTACCGTTGGCCACTCGCCTTTGCCGGCCGGGTCTTCGCCCCACCGGGTTTCTCGGCGGTTTGCCACTCACCCATTCCTGCCCAATCAAGGTAATGCCCTCAGCACCGCCAGGGTGCGTTGCAGGTTGTCGTTGATCGACAGGTTTTGGGCCAAGTCGGCGCAAGCGTCTTTCGCCGCCTCACGCCGTGCCGGGTCAGCCCAGGCGAGGAGCGCGTGCCGCAACGCCGGGACGTCGTCCGCCCGCGGGAGCACCTCGCCGTGGAGCCCCGGTCGCATCAGTTCCGCAAACCCGTTCGCCGCGGTCGTGATGATGGGCAACCCGAACGACGCGGCTTCCAGGCAGGCGTTGGAAAACGGATCGTAGAGCGTCGGCAAGAGGAAAAGGTCGGCGGCGCCGTACAGCGACGCCATGTCCGCTACTGGTCCCAGGAAGCGGACGTTGCCCGGTGCCAACCGCCGCCGGACGTCACCGGCGACGAGCAGCAGGAGGCGCGGGTCCGAGATTTCCCGAAACGCGGCGAGCGCGTACTTCAATCCCTTGCGAAACGCCCCCGATCCCGCGAACACGACGGCGATGCGGTTGTCCAGGATGTCCCAGCGGTGACGCCGCTCGGCCCGGGTGCCGGGCGTTTTCCTGAAGTGACGATCGGGCAAGCCGTTGCGGATCACCGTGATTCGGTCTGCCGGGTAGCCGAACGTCTCGACGATCTCACGTTTCACCATCTCGGAATTGACGATGGCCGCGCGGCTGCCGCCGGGGCTGAACAGGGAACGTTCCAGCCGGAGGATCTCGCGGTGTTTGCCGTGCCAGCGGCGCCACGAACTGCGCCAACCAGGCTCGTGCGCCTTGCGCAGCTCCAGCCAGCGGGCGTGCACGCCGTCGCCCGCGCGGTAGACGTCGCACGTCCAGAGGCGCTCCAGGCTGAGGCTCACGCCGTCGGAGGGTAGCAAATGCTTGACGGCGTTGGCGAACGTGACCGGAGCCTTGCCCAGCACGGGCACCATGGGGCCGTACGGCCATTCGGCTTGCGGCCAATCCGGCGTGGCGTAAAGCGTGACGGCGTGCCCGCCGTCGACGAGGGCGCGTCCGAGGCGTTTTAGGTAAACCTCGGCTCCCCCCGTGCGTGAAAAACCCCTGCGGACGAGACCGATCTTCATGATAAGACAACGGCGCCGGTACTTAGCCCAGGGGTGCGCCGCGTGCCAGCACGGGCGGGGCGTGCAACGTTTGGCGTTTGCCGTTGGCGGTTTGAAAACCCCGGGATGGGCCCGTGGAGTGCCGGTGGTGGGCGCTCCCCTTGCGCCGCGCTTGAGGGCAGTTCACCCTTGGGGGTGTCGACGGACCCGTTGCCGTGCCGCCTCCTGTACGCCACGTCCGCCCGGATCGGTGGTTACGGTCTGGACGCCGTGGCGTACGAAACGTTGGCCGGCGTGAGAGGCCGGGTCGGTTTGGCGCTGGCCTACGGCAACCGGGCCCGGGACTTGGCGGGCTTACCGGTTCGGTCCTTGGCGCTGCACCCGGTGCGGCTCCTGTCCAATTTGGAAAGCCGCTACTACTACGCGGCGAAGAAGCGTGCGTTGGATCAGGCGGCCGCGCGCCGGCTGGCCACGGGCCGCTTCGACCTGTTCCACGGGTGGTCTGGGGAAGCCTTACAGGCCTTGCGCACGGCGCGGCGTTTGGGCGTGCCGTCGGTGCTTGAAATCCCGACGTGGCACCGTCAAAAGGGCCGTCGATTGCCACCGAAGACGGAAAAAGAACTCGAGATGGAGCGGGCACCGGTCCCGCAGCGTTGGCTCAACCGCCTGCTGATCAGCCGGCAGGAGACGCTCGAAGAGTACGAACTCGCCGACCTCCTCCTGGTCCTTTCGCAGCGCGCCGCGGAAACCTTCCTGGCACTCGGCGTCCCGGCAGAGAAGCTTTTCCGGATGTCGCGCGGTGTCGATGTGGACCGGTTTCGTCCGGGGACTCCGCCCCAAACGTTTCGCGCGATTTTCGTGGGTGCGCTGATCAAGCGGAAAGGCGTGCACGTGCTATTGGAAGCTTGGCGCCGGTTGGCGTTGCCGGGCGCGGAGCTGCTGCTGGCGGGCCAGCCGCACGCGGAACTGCGACAGGAACTGCGCAATCTGCCGCCGGGCGTGCGCCTCGTCGGTTTCACCCGCGAGATCGAACGGCTCTACCCGCATTGCTCCCTACACGTTTTCCCGTCGGAATGCGAGGGCAGCGCCAAATCCACGTACGAAGCGGCGGCGTGCGGCCTGCCTCAGGTGACGACGCGCGAGGCGGGCGACGTCGTCATCGACGGCGTGAACGGCCTGCTCATCCCGCCCAACGACCCTGGCGCGTTGGTGGTGGCCTTGGAACGTTTGTACCGCGACCCGGAGGCACGGGTGCGCATGGGCCGGGCCGGCCGGGAGCGCGTGGTTCAGGAGTTCACCTGGGACCACTTTCGCCAGCGGGTTTTGGCGGCGTACGCCGCCGCCGTGGCGCGGCAGCGGGTTTCCGCGCCGGTGCCGTGACATGATGCGCATCTTGGCGATCCAGTTGAAGCGTTTGGGAGACCTCGTCCTCACGACGGGCGCCTTATCCGACCTGCGCGCGCTCGGGCCG
>CAXUNV010000270.1:0-3505 GCA_964252355.1 uncultured Chthoniobacterales bacterium
ATTTATGGCCGGGAAATGTACGAAACTTGGTACAAGATGACCGCCATGATCCAGTCGGGCCTCAACATCGCCCCGGTCATCACCGACCATTTTCCGTTCGACCGTTATGAAGAGGCTTTCGGCCTGATGCGCGGCGGCCATTCCGGCAAGGTCGTCCTGCACTGGCCCGACGCGCCGCTGCCGGCCGACGCCGTGACGCTGCCCGGCCTCCGCGGGGCCGCCACCTGATCCTACAAGCCAAGCCATGCTGAACCGTTTCTCCGAACATCTCTCCCGGCAACTCACCGAGATCGAAGGTCAAGGTCTGCGCAAGCGCGAGCGGCTGCTCGTGTCGCCGCAGCGGGCCCGGATCCAGACCGCCGACGGTCGCGAGGTTTTGAACCTTTGCGCCAACAATTACCTTGGTTTGGCGGACGATCCGGAAGTGATCGAGGCGGCGCGCGCCGCCTTGGAACGGTGGGGTTTTGGGTTGGCCTCGGTCCGCTTCATCTGCGGTACCCAGGAGATCCACCGGGAATTGGAAGGGGCCTTGGCCCGGTTCCACGGGACGGAGGAGACGATTCTTTACGGGAGCTGTTTCGACGCCAACGGCGGGTTGTTCGAAACGCTGCTCTCGGCCGAGGACGCCGTCATCAGTGACGAACTTAACCACGCCTCGATCATCGACGGCATCCGTCTCTGCAAGGCGGCCCGGTACCGTTACCGCCACAACGACATGGCCGACCTGGAAACGAAACTGCGCGAGGCCAGCTCCGCCCGTTTCCGCATGATCGCCACGGACGGCGTCTTCTCCATGGATGGCACGGTTGCCGACCTGCGGGCCATCTGCGAGTTGGCGGATCGTCACGACGCCATGGTGATGGTCGATGAATGTCATGCTGCCGGTTTCGTGGGCCGGACCGGGCGCGGCACGCCCGAGCACTGCGGGGTGCTGGGCCGGGTGGACGTGATCACGGGCACGTTGGGCAAGGCGCTCGGCGGTGGCAGCGGGGGTTACACCACCGGCCGGCGGGTTGTGGTCGACCTCCTGCGCCAACGGTCGCGTCCGTACCTCTTTTCCAACAGCCTCACGCCGAGCATCGTGGCCGCGTCCCTCAAAGCGATCGAGATTGCGTCGCGTTCCACGGAGCGGCGCGACCGGCTGGAGCGGGGCACTCGCCTGTTCCGCGAGGCGCTCACCCAGCGGGGTTTGACCATCAAGCCGGGCGAACACCCGATCGTCCCGGTGATGATTGGTGACGCCGCGCTCTCGCAACTTGTCGCCGACCGGCTCTTGGAACGCGGCATTTACGTCATCGGCTTCTTCTTCCCGGTGGTGCCGCAGGGCACCGCGCGGATTCGCACCCAGGTTTCCGCCGCGCACACCAACGCCGATCTCCTCTTCGCCGCCGACGCGTTTGCCGCCGTGCGCGACGAATTGGGCGGGTTTTAAACCGGACGCGGGCGTGCGGGCGGAGGGCTGCCTGAGCGCACCCCGACGCTTGGCGTCATCAACCCCTTCGCCCATGCATCCCACGACGGCACACAGCCCGGCTCACGCCTTGCAGGCGTTTGGCGAGATGTTTGCCCGACCGGCCGGAAAAATCTACTTCGACGGCCATTCCCTCGGCCTGATGCCGTGGGCGGCAGAGGAAGTCGTGGCGCGACGGTTGGCTGAATGGCGTGAGCTCGCGGTTGAGGGGTGGACCGAGGCTGGCTGGTTTGACGCCGCGGAAAGGGCGGCCGACCGCCTCGCCTCGCTGCTCGGGTTGCGCCCTGGCGACGTGGCCGTGACAGGTTCGACCACGACCAACCTGCACCAGTTGCTGGCGACGTTCTACCAGCCGCGGCGCGGGCGCGAAGCTCTGGTGATCGACGGTTTGGCATTTCCGTCCGACGCCTACGCGGCGCGGGCCCAGGTGAGTCTGCGCGGCTTGCCCGACTCCGTCCTGCGGGTGGTGCCCAGCCCTGACGGCCTAACGCTCGACCCGCAGGCCGTGTGCGACGCGTTGACCGACGACGTCGCCGCCGCCGTTTTGCCGACCGTGGTCTACACCAGCGGTCAACTGCTGCCCGTCGCGGCCATCGATCGCCACGCCCGAGAACGAGGCGTCACCGTCCTTTGGGATGGCTCCCATTCGGTCGGCGCCGTGGCCCACCAATTTTCTGCGGAGGGCGTCCGGCTCGTGTTCGGTTGCGGGTACAAGTACCTCAACGGCGGCCCGGGCGCCGTCGGCTTCGTGGGCTGCGCGCGGTAGTTGGCCGACACCGTTCCGCCCGGCTTAGCCGGTTGGTGGGGTCACGATAAAGCGACGCAGTTCCAGATGGCCAACCGCCTGACGCCGGCACTCGGCGCCGGCCGTTTCCAGATCGGCACTCCGCACCTGTTCTCCTTGGCACCGCTGGAAGCGAGCCTCGGGATCTTTGAGCAAGCTGGCATCGGTCGGGTGCGGGAGGCGTCGTTGATTTTGACGGAGGCGCTGATCGAAGCCGTCCAAAGCCGGTTAGCCACTTTTACCCTGGCCACCCCCCGCGCGCCGATCGCCCGGGGCGGGCACGTCGCGTGGCGTCATCCCCGGGCGCGGGCAATCTCCCGGGTGGCGCGTGAACGGTTCGGTTTGGTCGGCGATTTCCGGCCGCCCGACCTCCTCCGCTTCGCCCCCGTGGCGCTCTACAACAGCCTCGCCGAAGTCGGGCGCGCGGTGGAAATCCTTGCGGAAGCGGAATCCCTGGCGCGACCAGGGACGGTTGATCGCGCCACGCTCGTCACCTAGGCAAAATGCCACAGGACGCATGACGCCATTTGGAACAGGCATCGATGTGACGCGCCCCTTCGCGACGGGCACGCCGGAGTGGCCGGGCGACACGCCTTTTTCGTTCCGTTGGACCTCGCATCACGAACGCGGCGATCATCTCGCGGTCGGCGCGTTCACCGCCAGCACCCATTTTGGGACGCACGTCGACGCGCCCTGTCACTTTCTACGGGGCGGCGGGACCGTGGACACGTTGGCGCCCGAGCTTTTTTTTGGTCCCGCCCTGGTGGTCGACGTCCGCGGCCAGACGGAGTTGACCGTGCCTGCGGACTTGGCGCGGACGTCACGCATCTTGTTTCGCACCGACGTCTGGCCGGTCGGAGCGGCTTTCCCCGCAAAAATCCCGACGCTCGCGCCTGAAACGCCCGATCGCTTGGCCGCCGCGGGCGTGCGCTTGGTCGGCTTCGACCTGCCGTCGGTGGATGCCGTGGAAAGCCACGACCTGCCAATCCACCACGCGCTGCACCAACACGGCATCGCCATCCTGGAATCCTTGGACCTCGCGGGGGTGCCGCCGGCCGAGTACCAGTTGTGCGCGCTCCCGCTGCGGTTGGTTGGTACGGATGCCGCGCCGGTGCGGGCGGTCTTGTTTCCGACAGGGTAGGTCGGCCGACCGCGGCGGAGACCCATCTCAGAGGAGCGGGGGGGGACCGCCCCCGGTGGGCCGCCCGCGCCCGGTTTGGCGCTGGGGGGGCCGCCCGCCGGCCCCTGGG
>CAXUNV010000270.1:3515-6652 GCA_964252355.1 uncultured Chthoniobacterales bacterium
CAGCCCCTTTCCGCTCTGCCGGTCCCGCCCGCTCTCCCTTGCGCCTCGGCCTTTCCCCCGCCAAAGTCGTTTCGTCCGCGCTGCCCCCCTTGCGCAAAACTCATGAAAGCCTACGAGATCCAAAAGTTCGGTTCGGCAGACGGTCTCAGCATCGTGGAACGTGCGGAACCGAAGGTGGCGCCGGGTCAAGTGCTCGTGCGGATTCGGGCGACGTCGTTGAACTACCGCGACCTGATGGTGCTGCAGGGTAAGTACGATCCCAAGATGCTGCCAGGTCGCGTCCCGCTCTCCGACGGCGCTGGGGAGGTTGTCGCCGTCGGAGAAGGCGTCAGCCGTTTCCGCGTTGGTGACAGGGTGGCCGGCGGCTTTTTTCAGGGGTGGACCGATGGCCGGTTTCGCCCGGAAATGCATCAGACCGCGTTGGGCGGCCCGATCGATGGTGTGCTGGCGGAGTTGGTCGCGTTTGCGGAGAACGCCTGCGTGCACCTGCCGGGCGAATACAGCTTTGAGGAAGGGGCGACGTTGCCCTGCGCGGCGCTGACGGCGTGGCAGTCGATGTTTGTGCGCGGTCACCTGGGGCCGGGTGATACGGTTCTGTTGCTTGGCACAGGTGGCGTCTCGATTTTCGGGCTGCAGCTCGCCAAGGCGGCGGGTGTGCGCGCCATCATCACGTCGAGCAGCGACCAAAAACTGGGGCGGGCGCGCTCCCTCGGTGCGGATGAGACGATCAACTACCGGACGAACTCCGACTGGGGCAAAGCCGCGGCTGGCTTGGTGCCGGCGGGCGGGGTCGATCATGTGATTGAGGTGGGGGGTGCGGGAACCTTCCCGCAATCGGTGAAGGCGTGCCGACCCGGCGCGAGCATCGGCGTGATCGGCATCCTCACGGGGTTGGGTGGCTCGGTCGAGCTCTTTGCCATCGTGCCCAAGTTATTGGACGTCTTCGGCATCTACGTCGGCAGCACCGCGATGTTCGAGCAGATGAACCGGGCGCTCACGCAGGGTCGGGTCCGGCCGGTGATCGACCGGGCGTTCGACTTCAAAGAGGCGCCCGAGGCGTTCCGACATTTGGAAAGCGGGGCGCACTTCGGCAAAATCGTCATCCGGGTGTAAACGGCCTACGGCCGGTTCACGGGCACGGGGCGGCTTGGCCGGCGGTTAAGCCGGTGCTGGAGCCGACGGTGGGATTCGAACCCACGACCCGCGCATTACGAATGCGCTGCTCTACCCCTGAGCTACGTCGGCGCGAAAGAGCGCAAACTATCGGTTTGCCGTCGTGTGGAGTCAAGCCCGTGGTGCACGGCTGGCGCCGCTGACTCCCGCCCGCGGCTTTGGCCGTGGCCCGCCCGCCTGCCTGAGCCGACGTTTTCACCTCGACACGGAAGCCGTGCGCCTGATGTTGTGCCAAATATTGCGCAATTGTGGAAACTGCTGACGCCAACTTGTCTCCGGCCAACCTGCCTGCGGCCCACATGGAAAACGTGCCCCGGCCGGGCGGGGCTTTGGCGAACGAAACCGACCGTGTCCAAACTTGGCTGCGGCTCGACCCGGAACTGACGCAAGCCGTGCTTGCCAAGACGGAAGAGGAGCTGCTCGGCGGTTTGGCGGCGTTGATGCGCAACAAGGTCGAGGCGGAGCGCGTCGCGCGGAAACTGGCGCAGCTGCTCGCGGAGACGAGCGAGGCGCAGCGTGAACTCGAGCGCGTCCGGGCACGGATTCACCAAGCCGAAGACGAGCTGGCGTTTCGTCGGGAGGAAATCGTTCGGGCAGGAGAACGCCTCGCCCAAGCTGACGCCGATTTCCAGGCGCAGGCCGGCGTGGTTGCGGACCACCGTCAAGCGGTGGTGGCGCTCCAGGCCGAGACGGAGAACCTGCGCCGAACCCTGACCGGCTGGGGCCCAGCGCGCGCGGGCCAGGAGTCGCCGCCCGCCGACGCCCGCGAGGTGACGGCGATGCGGGAGGAGAAAGCCCGGTTGGAGGCGGAGTTGGAGGCGGTTTCCCGGGATCTCGTGGAGCAGTTGGCGGTTCGCGAGGACCTGATTGAACAAGTCACGTTGCTGGAAGCGCGACGCGCGCAGGGTTGGACCGACGACGCCGAACGTGCGCCGGACGCCGTCGGCACGGAAGCCTTACGGGAGGAACGGCGACGTCTGCGGGACGAATTGCAAGCGTTGCATGACGCGCGCACTGAGGTCCAGCAAGCGAGTGAGGCAGCCCGGAAGCAAACGGCCGACGCGCAAGCCGCCTGCCACGCTGCGCAGGAGGCCGCCGAAGTTCAAGAGAGGGGCGTCGACGAGCTGCGGGCGGCGTATCAGGCGGGTGAGCACGACCTCGCCGTGCTGCGCGCTTCCCTGCACGACACTCAGCAGGAACTCCGAATCGCCATCGCGCAGCGCGAACGACTCAGCACCGCGCAGGCGGAAAAACGGGCCGAGCTTGACCAGTTGCACCAGCGCATCGCGCTGGCTCACCTGCAATTGGGGGATTTGGGCAAGGAAAGGGAAGCGGTCAACGAAGAGACCGAGGCAGCTCGACGGACCTTGCAAACCATGCAGGAGCAGCAGCGCCACCTCGCCTGGGAACTCGCGGACAAAGCGCACCAGCACCAATCGCTGGCCGAAGACGTCACCCACCTGCAAGCGTACCACAATGCCCAAACGCGGGACGCCCAAGCGGCGGCGGCACCCGTCAACGGCGACGCCTTGGAATTTGCCGACTCGGTGCCGCCCGTCGCCGCGGGGTTTGATCCATACCCGTTGGAGAGCGTCTTCTTCACGGACGAACCGCTCGACGCGCTCACCGTCGCCGAGTCCGTCGCGCGGTTGCCCGGGATTGACGGATGCCTCGTCGTCCGTCGGCACGGTCCGGTGCTCGCCTCGCGTTTGGCTGAACGTTTTCACGAGGCGTTGCGGGTACCGGCGCGCGATTACGGCCTGCTGTTCGAACGCTTGCCCAACCTGCTCGACGAGGAACGGTCGACGGAGTGGCGGCGCACGACCTACGGACTCGAGAACGGCTTTCTGAGCGTCACCCAAGCCGGCGACATGTTCGTGGTCACCAGCAGTGTCGAGCCGCGATTAAAGGCTGGAGTCGGCCGCAACCTCGGCACCGTCGCGCGAGAACTCGCCAAAATGTAC
>CAXUNV010000271.1:0-4822 GCA_964252355.1 uncultured Chthoniobacterales bacterium
CTCGTCTCTCGTGGAGGGATCGCCGCAACCGATGCCGGCCGGAGCTCGCGGGCGGCCCGGTGGGGCGAAAACCCGGCCGGCAACAGAAGGCGGCTGTCGGCGAGGAGCAACGCCGGGCGAAGGGTGCCGGCGGCCGTGACCAGGACGGCGCGCATCCAGGATCTCTTGCCAGCCGTTCAATTACCGGGGTCGGCCAGAAAGCGTTGTTCGGGCCGGCTCAAACCGCCCCGCGATCCTTTACCCACGATGCGGCTTATCTTGGCGGGCCGGGTTTTCGCCCCACCGGCGTCGCCCGCTAATCGCGCCTTCGTCTGGCAACCGGCAACCGGCGACCGGTTCACGCGGCGAGCCTACCCCTTGATCCCCGCCGCCGCCATCACGCCCTGGGTGACCCGCTTCTGGAAAAGGAGGTAGGCGATCGCCGTCGGCAATGAGGCCAACACCGCCACCGCAGACGTGCGGGCGAACGCCACGCCGTACGCCGATTGCACCTGGGTCATGCCCACCGGCATGGTGAGCATCGGGGTGGAGTTGGTGATGATGAGCGGCCAAAGGAAGTTGTTCCAAACGCCGATGAACGTCACGATGCTCATCGCCCAGATGATGCTCCAGTTGAGCGGCGCGTAGACGTTAAACAAGATCCGGAACTCGTTGGCGCCGTCGATGACCGCGGCACTCCGGAAGTCCTGCGGCACGCCATCGAAAAACCGTTTGAAGACGATGACGGAGAGCGGGGTGGCGATCTGCGGCAGGATGAGTCCGGCGTAGGTGTTCACCAAGTGCAGCCCGTTCATCAGCATGAACAGCGGGATGGCTAAGGTGCCGAACGGCAGCATGAACCCCACCAGCAACAGGGCGTAAAGCAGGCGCTTGCCCCGGAATTCCAACTGCGAAAGCGCGTAGGCGCACATCAGCGAGAAGAGGATCGAAGCGACCGTCACCGTCAACGAGACGGCCACCGTGTTGATGTACCAACGGAAGATGGGGCTGTTGTGGAAGACGTAGTTGAACGCGTCGAAGTTGGGCGGGATCGGCACGAACGAGGGCGGGAGGGCGATGGTGTCGGTTTCACTTTTGAACGCCGTGGCCGCCAGCCAGTAAACGGGGAACAGCCACGCCAGGGCCATGAGCACCGTCAGCCCGGTCACGGCGAGACCCCCGATGGAGAATCGTCTCTCTTTCATGCCGAACGCCTCACGCGCAACAGGCCGAACTGGGCGGCCGAAACCAGGGCCATGATGAGCACAAGCACGACGGCCACCGCCGAGGCGTAACCGCCGTGGTTCTGCTGAAAGCCGAGCCGGTACATGTGGAGCAGCACCACGTTGGTTTTGTTGAAGGGACCGCCGTTGGTCAGCAGGTAGACTTGGTCGAAAATCTTGAATTGCGCGATGAGCTGTAGCAACAGCACCAAACTCATCACCGGCCAGATCAGCGGGCAGGTGATGTTGAAGAACCTCCGGACCGGACCGGCGCCGTCCAAGGACGCGGCCTCGTAATAGTCGGCCGGGATGTTCTGCAAGCCAGCGATGAAGAGCAGCATGTTGAAGCCCACCGTCCACCAAATGGTGACCAACGCGACGGCTGGCATCGCCCACGTGGGGTCCTGAAACCAATTCGCGGTCGCACCAACGAGGTAATTAAAGATCCCAAAGTTTGCGTCCAGGATCCAAGTGAAGGATGCCGTCACCACGCTCACCGGCAACACGAACGGGATGAAAAAGGCCGAGAGCACCGGCAGCTTCAACCGCTTGAGCCGGACCACCGCCAGGGCAAGCAGGAATCCGGCCAAGGTGTTCGGCACCACCGTCAGCAGCACAAAGTAGAAAGTCTGCAAAACGGCGGCCCAAAACTCACCGTCTCGCCACAAATTCGCGTAGTTGGTGAGCCCCGTGAAGGAACCTTGGCCGGTGACGTCCGCGTTCGTCAGGCTCAGCAGGAAGACTTGGATGGCCGGCCAGATGAGAAACAGGGCGTAGAAGAGAACGAAGGGCGCAACCAACAGGTAAGCGGTCAAGCCCGTCCGCCCGAGCTTGCCGCCGCTCCTTTGCGCAGTCTGGTCCTTCGGCGGGGGTTTCCCGCTCGGCACCGCTTGCACCTGGGACATGGCTTGGTGGAAGGGCCGTCTGGCCCGTCACGGTTGGCCGCCGGCGAGCTTCTGCATTTCGCTGCCCAACCGCCTGACTCCCTCATCCGCCGAAGACTGGCCGTCGAGCACCGGTACCAAGAAGTTGCCCACCGCGTTGAGCGTCGGGCCGCCAACGCCGAAGATCGGCAAAGACGGTTCGAACACCACGTGTTGCGCCGCCTCCGCGCTGTACTCGTTGTTGGGCGACATCGACTTGTACGCCTCGCTCTCTTGCACCGGCAGGTACGCCGGGATGTGGCCGCCGCCTGCCCACGCCTCCGAGTGCTTCACCACAAAGGCGATGAACTTCAGGGAAGCCGCGACCTTGTCAGGGGAGGCCGGCGTTTTGGCGTTGTTCGGGATGGCCAACTGGTGGGAATCGCCCCAGGTGACGTCCGATTCGCCCAACTTGGGGAAGGCGACGATGCCGTAGTCAAACGGCAGCTTGCCGGCCTTTTTCAGGTCGACCAACGTCGGCACTTCCCAGTTGCCGTTGAACATGAACGCCGTGCGACCCGCGCTGAAGAGGGCCACCATGGACGCATAGGAAGTGTCTTTCGGCATCAGGCCCTCCTTGGACCAGTCCGCCATGGTTTGCAGGCAACGTTTACCCTGATCGTTCAGGCCGGTCAGATCGAGCCGGCCATCCTTGACCAAGTCGCCGTTGTTTTGGCGGAGGAGCGTGTACCAAACCCGCCAGAACGAGGCCGGATCCGACGCAAGCATGTTGGCCGCCACCGGCATCATGCGCGTCTTGGCCTTGACTTGGCCCAGCATTTTGGTGAACGCGTCCACGCCGCCGTCCAAGCCCGTCGGCTTGCCGTCCGAGCCAAGCAGCCCGGCTTTCTGCAGGGCCGTCTTGTTGTAGTAAAGGACCAGGGTGTGGGTATCGAGCGGGATCCCGCAAAGCTGGTCGGTGTTGCCGTACTGCCGGCTGATCTCGAGGGACTTGTCGATCAACGACTTTTGGAAATCCGACGGTTGCAGGCCGGCCGCCGACAGTTCCTCCGGCGACAGCGGTCGAAGGTCTTTGGCCTTCACCCCGGCCGGGAAATGCGAGAGGTGGTAGGTGATGACGTCCGGCGGCTCGCCCGCGACCACCGCGGTGTGCACCTTCGTGTAAAACGGCTCGCCCCAGGTCAGGGTCGACTCGTTGACGTGGATGTCTCCCTGACTCTTGTTGAAATCCTCGACGATGGATTTCATCCGCACACCGTCGCCACCGCCGAGGAAATCCCAGTAGGTGATTTGCGTGGCGGCGTGGGCGAGGGCAGGAAGCAGGAGTGCAGAAAGGGCGGTAACGACGATTTTCATGGTGGGGGGATGATGCGGGCGACGCGACGCGACAACGACTACAGGTCGTCGCTCGCCAGCCTAGAGGTTGCGTGCGGAAAGACTTAACCGCAAGCGCGGTTCAGTAGGAAAGGGAAAATGCGGTCCAGGAAAGCGGCCGCAACGTCGCCTGCAGTTCGTCGCCATGGACGGCGGCGTCCGCGTGCGGGCGCGGTTCGACGGCGTCATGCGGCGGCGTGAAGTTGGTGCGCAAGGGGTCGTCGCCAGCAATCTCCAATGCCTCGCAGCCGGTGAATGCCGGAAACCCGCGAAGGCTGACCCGCAGCTCGGCGGAAGCGGTGGCGTCCCGGTGCAAGACGAAGAGCGACACCCGGCGACCGCTGACGTCGTGGGTCGCGGCCGCCAGGGCCGTTGGCACCGCGCCGACGGCCTGCGTTTCGATCTCCTGCGCCCGCACCACCGTTTGCAGCGCGGTGCCGTGCGCCCGTTGGGCCACCAGCTTGAATGGATGGAAGATGGTCTGACGCCACGCTTCGCCGCCCGGCTCGGTGAAAATTGCGCCGATGACGTTGACCAGCTGGGCCAAGCAAGCCGCTTGGACCCGGTCCGCGTGGTTCAACAAGACGATGAGCGCCCCGCCGACCGCCAAGGCGTCTTGAAGGTCGTAGATCTCCTCCAACAGGCGTGGGGCGACCGGCCAACCGGGTTGCGCCACGTCCTCGCCCTCCCGGGTCCGGTACCAGACGTTCCACTCGTCGAAGGAGAGCATGATGCGTTTGGTCGCTTTCAGCTTCGCCCCAACCGCGTCGCAAACCGCCACGGCGCGCCGGATGTAACGGTCCATGGCGTCGACGTTGGTGAGGAACTCGGTCACCTCCTTGTACGGGTTCAGGAAGTACATGTGCAGCGACAGGTAGTCGGCGACGTCGTACGTGTGCTCCAGCACTTCGTACTCCCACGCACCGAACGTCGGCATCTGCGGGTACGACGAACCGCACGCCGCCAGTTCGAGGCTGGGATCAACCCACCGCATCACCTTCCCAGTTTCCAACGCGATTCGCCCGTACTCGAATGCGGTCTTGTGCCCGGTCTGCCACCGCCCATCCATCTCGTTGCCCAAGCACCAGAATTTGACCCCGTGCGGCTCCGGGTAGCCGTGCGCCGCCCGTAAATCGCTCAGGGCCGTACCACCCGGGTGGTTGCAATACTCCACCAACGCACGCGCCTCGTCCGGGCCGCGGGTGCCGAGGTTGACGCCGAGCATCGGTTCGATGCCGGCTCCCCGGCACCAGCGGATGAACTCGTTCGTGCCGAAGGTGTTCGGTTCCGTGCTTTGCCAGGCCAGATCGAGTTGGCGCGGTCGCCGTTCCACCGGCCCGACGCCGTCCTCCCAACGATAAC
>CAXUNV010000271.1:4832-6478 GCA_964252355.1 uncultured Chthoniobacterales bacterium
GCCTCCCGGATAACGGATGATCGTCGGCCCCAGTTCGCGCACCAAGGCGAGCACGTCGCCCCGGAAACCGTCCGCGTCGGCGGTGGGGTGACCCGGTTCATAGATGCCCGTGTAAACGCAGCGGCCGAGGTGTTCGACAAACGCACCGAACAGGCGTCGGTTGACGGGCCCGATCGTGAAGTCTGCGTCGAGGATGATGGCGACGTCGCTCATGTTAAGAATGGTGTGGGAGCCGGCCCGGTCCGGTTGGGGGGAAAACGTGCCGTCTCTATGCGGTGCCCGCCAGCGGGTTGCAACCGTTTCCACCAACGGCCGCGTCAAAACCCGCGTCAGCGAGCGTTAGACGGACGAAAGACCCCTTGGCAGTGATCTCGCAAACGGGCAGGCGCCTTCCTTGACCAGCCGGCAAACTCCGGTCATGGATCGATCGGCAGCGCCGGTTTTTAAAAATTGCCCGGCCGGAAGTAGACGACCATGACTCAGACCACGTTAGTTCACTTCGCAGTCGCACTGGCGTGCGCGGGGACGGTCCTCGCGGGAGACGCCGACCACCCCGTCCAGCCCCTGGCGAATCCGCCCGACAAATCCGGGTACAACCTCTTTCACCCGACCCCCCGCGACCAGTTGCGGGACTTCAACCCGGACCGCCCGAGTTTTACCAACGGTCCGTACACGGTGGACGCGGGACACTTGCAGCTGGAAACGGGCATCCTGGAGTACAACCGCGACCGCTACAACGGGGCGGGAGTTCGGACGGACGGGTTCGCCGTCGCGGACACGGTTGTCCGGCTTGGCGTGATCGACCGCGCCGAGGTCAGCCTGCAATTCAGCCCGTTCAATTACGTCCGCACCAAGGACAAGGTGACCGGCGCGCACACCAAACAGTCCGGCGTGAGCGACCTCACGGCGCTGGCCAAGGTCAACTTCTTCGGAAACGACGGTGGTGTCTTGGCGGCTGGCCTGCAGCCGTTTGCGAGATTCCCCACCGCCACCCAGGGTCTCGGCGGGCGCGGTTTCGCGGGCGGCATCGGCGTGCCGGTGCAATGGAATGCGCCCGGCAACTTTCAAGTTGGCTACGAGGGTATCGGGCAGTCCTTGCACCTTCCCGGGGGCGGTTCGTATTGGGATTGGATCAATAGTGTGGTGATGTCCCACCCGCTGGTCGGCCGGTTCAGCACCTACGTCGAGTTCGTCAGCGAGGTGCCCACCCTTGCGCACCAGCGATGGAGCGGGACCGTGGACACCGGCTTGGTTTACTTGTCCAAACACGATTGGCAGCTCGATGCCGGCGTGAACGTCGGCGTGACCAAAGCGGCGAACGACCTGTTCCCTTTCGTCGGCGCGGCGTGGCGATACTGACGCGCGGCGCGCGGGTTGCCGGTTTGCGGTTGGCGGCGGCGGTACGGGGGTGGGGCAGGAACCCGCGGGCGACCCGGTGGGGCGAAAACCCGGCCCGCCAAAGGCGGCCGCATCGTCGCAGGATGGCCGCGGGGCGGTTTGAGCCGGCGGGAACGATCGTGGCGGCCCGTCTGCCGGAGGTCTTGCGAGGTCAGCACAACCCGGGAGGGCATGCCGCCAGGTTGGCTTGGGCAGGCTCAAACCGCCCGGCGGACCTCGCACGCCGAGGTCTTCCGAAGTCTGCCGGC
>CAXUNV010000271.1:6510-6627 GCA_964252355.1 uncultured Chthoniobacterales bacterium
GTCCCTGGGTTTTCGCCCCACCGGGTCGTCCTGGAGTAACCGCCTTCTTCCCCTCTGCCCTCTGGCCTTTGGCCTTTGGCCTTTGGCCTTTGGCCTTTGGCCTTTGGCCTTTGGCCT
>CAXUNV010000272.1:0-6586 GCA_964252355.1 uncultured Chthoniobacterales bacterium
ACCCAGCCCACACCCAGAGTTTCCCCGTGCGGTACAACACCGTGCGGGTGAACGGCCTCGACGTCTTCTACCGCGAAGCCGGCCCGCAAGACGCGCCGACGATCCTGCTCCTGCACGGCTTCCCGACTTCGTCCAACATGTTCCGCAACCTGATCCCGCGGCTTGCCGCCTCCTTCCACCTGGTGGCGCCCGACTACCCCGGCTTCGGCCAAAGCAGCATGCCGAACCACCGGGAGTTCGCCTACACCTTCGAACACCTCACGGACACGGTGGAAGGGTTGGTTGAACAACTCGGACTCACCCACTACTCACTGTACGTGATGGATTACGGGGCGCCGGTGGGTTACCGCCTCGCGCTGCGTCATCCCGAGCGCGTGCAGGCGCTCATCGTCCAGAACGGCAACGCGTACGACGAAGGCCTCCGGGAGTTCTGGGATCCTATCAAGAAGTACTGGAACGACCCGACGCCGGAGAACCGGCAGGCCATCCACTTCCTGGTCGATCCCGGGTCGACGCGCTGGCAATACGAGAACGGCGTGGCCGACCGCACGCTCCTGGACCCGACGACCTGGGTTTTGGACCAAGTCGGGCTGGACCGCCCCGGCAACGACGAGATCCAGCTGGACCTGTTCTACGATTACCGGACCAACGTGCCGCTCTACCCGCAGTTCCAGGCCTTTTTCCGAGAGCACCAGCCGCCGGCTTTGATCGTCTGGGGCAAAAACGACGTCATCTTCCCGCCCGAGGGCGCCGCACCTTACCCGCGCGAACTGAAGACGGTGGAGACCCACCTGTTGGACACGGGCCATTTCGCGCTCGAAACCCACGGCCAAGAAATCGCGGGCCGCATCGAGGACTTCCTCAAACGTCACCAACCGGCGCGCTGATTCCCTCCGGAAAGGCTGGGACCGGCGCCCACGCTGGTCTTGAGCCGTCCGGGGGGGGCCAAACCGGAGCCTACCATGCAAATCCATCGGGAAGACACGGCGGTCGTGTTCATCGACCCGCAGAACGAGGTGTTGAGCGAAACGGGGAAGGCGTGGCCCCTGGTCCGCGAAAGCATCCAAGAAAACCGCACCATCGAGAACATGGAGCGTTTGTTCCAGGCTGCGAAAGCGCACGGGTTTGAGGTGTTCATCTCTCCCCACTATTTCTACCCCACGGACCAGGGATGGAAGTTCAACGGACCGCTCGAGGCCGAAGAGGCCGCCGCAGGGATGTTCGGGCGCAAAGGCGCTTTGACCCTTGATGGGTTCGGGGGGTCCGGCGCCGACTGGCTGCCGCGTTTCAAGCCCTACATCGAGGACGGCGAAACGGTCGTCGTGGCGCCTCACCGCGTCTGGGGGCCGGAGACCAACGATTTGGTCCTGCAGCTCCGCAAGCGCCGGATCAACAGAATCATCCTGGGCGGCATGCTCGCCAACATGTGCGTCGAATCGCACCTGCGCGAACTGCTTGAGCAGGGGTTCGAGGTCGCCGTCGCCAAGGACGCGACGGCCGCGCCCAAGCATCCCGAGTGGGGGTACGGCTACGCGGCGGCGCTCATCAATTACGCGTACCTCGCGCACGCCGTCTGGACCACGGACCAAGCCGTCGAGGCCATGGAACCGAAGCAGCCGATGCGGGCGACGGCAAACGCCGAACTTGTCCGCGCGCGGTAAACGGACGAGGGGAATGGAGGCGGCAAAATGACCAACTTGGAACGGTACGACGCGATCGTCATCGGCGGGGGAAAGGGCGGCAAGACGCTGGCGATGCATTTGGGCAGGCAAAACCGGAAAACGGCCCTGGTGGAACGCGACCCCCTCATGGTGGGGGGCGGTTGCATCAACGTCGCCTGCATCCCCACCAAGACGTTCATCGCCAGCGCCCGGCTGGTCCACTCCATCCGGCGCGCCGCCGAGTACGGCGTCAAGGTGGACGGGGTCTCGGTCGATTGGCCCGGGGTGCGGAAGCGGGTGGAGGGCGTGGTCTCGAACTGCGCGCGCTGAACCTCAAGAACTTCACGTCGATTCCAAGCCTCGACTTCATTTTGGGAACCGGCCGTTTCCTCGGCCCGCAACGCGTCGAGGTGACCCAAGACGACGGCGCGGTCCGTCAGCTCACCTCCGAGCGCGTCTTCATCGACACCGGGACCCGGCCGGCGGTCCCGGACCTCCCCGGTTTGT
Organism: uncultured Chthoniobacterales bacterium; assembly: GCA_964252355.1. Classification (GTDB taxonomy): domain Bacteria; phylum Verrucomicrobiota; class Verrucomicrobiia; order Chthoniobacterales; family JAFAMB01; genus CAXUNV01. Next base: position 2,169 of record CAXUNV010000272.1, read on the forward strand.
CGGACATCCCCTTCCTCACGAGCGACACCATCCAACGGTTGGAAGCGGTTCCCTCCCGGTTGCTGGTGCTCGGGGCGGGCTACATCGGCCTGGAGTTCGCGCAGATGATGCGCCGGTTCGGCAGCGAGGTGACGGTCCTTGAGCGAGGGGAACAGATCTTGGGCCGCGAAGACGGCGACGTCGCCGACGCGTTGGCAGACGTCTTGCGGGGCAAAGGGATCGAGATCCGGCTTCAGGCCGCCGTCCAACGGGTCTGGAAAGGCGCCGACGGTCAAGTGGGGGCCGTCTACCAAACGCCCAAAGGAAAGCAGGAGTGGACGGGATCCCACCTCTTGGTCGCCCTGGGACGTACCCCCGTGACGGAAGCCTTGGACCTGCCCACCGCCGGCGTGGAGACGGACGCCAAAGGTTTCATCCAGGTCAATGACCGGCTGGAGACCAACGTCCCGGGCGTTTGGGCGTTGGGCGACGTGAGCGGCGGGCCGCAGTTCACGCACGCCTCGCTCGACGATTTCCGGATCCTGCGCGACAACGTGTTCGGGGACGGCTCGCGCTCCCGGGCCGACCGCCTCGTGCCGTCGACCCTCTTCACCGAACCGGAACTGGCGCACGTGGGCGTGACGGAGCGGGAGGCGACGGCCCGCGGGCTCGAGGTCCGCGTCCTCAAGGTCCCGGTCACCCCGCTGACGGTGCCGCGGGCGAGGACCACCGGGCAGACGGAGGGACTCCTAAAGGCGGTGGTCGACCGGGCTACCGGGCGGATCCTTGGCTGCACGGTCCTGGCCGCCGAGGCGGGCGAAATGATCGGGACCGTGCAGGCGGTCATGGCCGCGGGCCTGCCCGCCACGGCGCTCCGCGACGCCGTGCTTTCCCACCCGACCATGGTCGAGGGATTCAACGCCCTGTTTGCCGGAATCTGAAAGCGTATGGCAAACAAACTTGGCGGCAAGGTTGCCCTGATCACCGGCGGTTCCAGCGGGCTCGGCTTCGCCACCGCCCGGCTTTTTGCGTCCGAAGGGGCGCAGGTGTTCATCACGGGACGGCGACAAGACGCGCTTGACGCCGCCCGGAACGAGCTCGGCGGAAACATCACCGGGGTCCAAGGGGACGTGGCGAAGCTCGCGGACTTGGACCGCCTCTTTGCCGTCATCAAGGAACAGGCCGGTCGGCTCGACGTCGTTTTTGCAAACGCCGGCGGCGGCGAGTTCAAGCCGTTGGAGCAGCTGACCGAGGCGCACTTCGACAAGTATTTCGGCATCAACGTGAAAGGCACGCTCTTCACGGTCCAGAAGGCGCTCCCTTTGATGACCGGTGGCGGCGCGATCGTGATCAACGGTTCCATGGTTTCGATCAAAGGCTTTCCCGCGTTCGGGGTCTATGCGGCGACAAAGGCGGCGTTGCGTTCGTTTGCGCGGACTTGGGCGGTCGACCTCAAAGGCCGCAACATCCGCGTGAACGTGGTCTCGCCCGGCACGGTGGTGACCCCGGGTTACAAGTCGGAACTTGGCCTGTCAGACAAGGAGATCGAGGATTTTGCGGGCCAAGCCGCGGCGACGACCCCTCTCGGCCGCACCGGCACGCCCGACGAAATCGCCAAGGCTGTCCTCTTCCTCGCGTCCGACGACAGCAGTTACGTCAACGGCGTCGAACTCTTCGTCGACGGGGGTGCGGCGCAAATCTAACCAAGGGACACCGGCCGCAGGTACGCCGCGGACGGTCGTTCCCGGTGACCTCGCGAAAGAAGGGCTGGGCTGCGCCGCGTGAACGGTGGTGGTCGCCTCGAGCCGTGCGCGGGAGATGGCGGGCCTCCCCGTGAGGGCCGCCGAAAGTCGGCCAACCGCATTCCCGTCAAGGCCATTTCAACCCTGAACCAACCATCCATCACGAAAAAAGTCCTACCCCCGTTAGGGGTCGCGGCCCTGATCGTCAGCGCCGGTCCGATCCGTGCCGACGCTTTCGAACCGTCCATCGGGTACCTCAACCCTACCGGAAATGGGCATGCCCCGATCGTTCTCGCGGAGGTTGCGGCCAAGCCGAAAGCCGGGGCGAAAATCAGGCGCGAACACGTGATCTTGGAAGGTTATGATCTCGTCGCCTATTTCAGGCAAGAGAGGGCCGTCCGGGGCAATCCTAACATCGTCAGCACCTACCACGGAGCGACCTACCTGTTCGCCACGAAGAAAGACAAGGAAGCGTTCGACAAGAACCCGGCAAAGTATGAACCCCAGTACGGGGGCTTTTGCGCCAGTAGCCTGGCGAACGGACGACGACAGGAGAGCGACCCTAACCAATTCCACATCCAAAAAGGCAAACTCTACGTTTGCACGACGGCGGGTGCCCTCGACGAATTCAAGAAGAACCCGGACGCCCACGTCGAGAAAGCCGACAGGAACTGGCTGACCATCGGCCCGGAGACTTACAACACGCTGACCATGGAGTTCGAGAGCCCCTGGCCGTTCGGCCCGGTGTCGAATCAATGACGGTTCCAGGAGCCCGAAATGCTTGGCTTGGAAAGGAAGAGTCCCTACATGCATTGGAAATCTGCAAAAACGTGGGCGGTCGTCGCAGCGGCAACCTGCGTCGCCGCGTTGGTGTCGATGGCGGCCGGAAACGACGATGACGAGGCGTCGGCGGTGTTCGGCGTCACCATCCCCGCCGGCTACCGCGACTGGCAGGTGATCAGCGTGGCTCACGAAGCGGGCAGCCTCAACGACCTGCGCGTTCTTCTCGGAAATGACGTCGCCATGAAGGCCTTCCGGGAAGGCACGCGTCCCTTTCCCGATGGCGCAATCATTGGAAGGTTGGCTTGGCAATACGTGCCGTCGGCCGAGAACAACGCGATCTTCGGCCGGGCTCAATCGTTCGTCCCCGGCGCCGCCACCAACGTCCAGTTCAGCGTCAAGGATTCGCAGCGGTACGCCAGCACGGGCGGCTGGGGGTATGGCCAGTTCGAGGACGGCAAGCCCAACCGCAGCCAGGCGTTGCTCAACACGTGCTTCCCCTGTCACGCCCGCGCGCCCAAAACCGACGATTTCGTCTTCACGCATTACGCACCTTAGGGGCGTCGGCGCGGTTGGCCTTGCGGGCCGGCGGGACAGCCGCGCCGCCCACCTTGCGCGGGGTTTCCGCGTCGGCCCCATAAGGCGAAATGTTGCGCCAAAGTGTTTTGGCGCTTTTTTACCTTTTCTTGATATTGTACTTACAAATTTGTGGTGTTTAAGATGGGTCAAAGTCGCCTGAAGCAAGGCGCCTTGAGGGTTGATCATGGGGCTGAAGGTGAAATGTCAAGACTGGACAACCCTGTACGCTGGGAGCTGGTGAAGTGCCCGCGTGTTTCATTTTTCTCAAACTGCGGCCATCCCTTGCGATACTTCGCGCGGCCTGCTGTCCGATGCAAAGCCGCATGGTTCGAAACCAAGTCGTAGTTCGTTGAAGGTTCCGGCGCTTTGAACGAAGTTCACCAGTCCGACTCGGTCTACTCCTTCGGCGAGACGGACTTAGCGGCTGAGCGGCTACGGGTTGTCGCCGAGGTTTTCGATCCGGCCAGCAGGGCTTTTCTTTCTGAAACCGTGCAACAGCGCCCACGGCTTGCGATCGATCTGGGGTGTGGACCGGGTTTTACCACTCGCCTCCTAGCCAGTGTCGCGAGGCCGCACAGAACGGTGGGCGTGGACCGATCTGAGGCTTTTTTGAGACGCGCCATGGCGAGTTCCGTCGCCGGAGAGGAGTACATCTTCGCTGATGTGGCTGTAGCTCCGTTTCGGATTGCAGGCATCACGGCGCGACCGGACCTGATTTACTTGCGGTTTCTCGCCTCCCATTTGCCGGAGCCCGACCGGGTGATCGTTGGGTGGGGCGAAGCCCTCAAGCTAGGTGGCATTTTACTCATTGAGGAGGTGAACAGCATCGGCACAACGGTCGAAGCGTTCGACCGGTACCTAGAGGTCCTCTCGGAGATGCTCGCCCGGCACGGCAACGAACTCTTTGCGGGCGGGCGGCTTGCCGCCACCGAGTGGAACGCTAACCTGTGCGTCGAGGTAAACCGCACGACTGAAGTGCGCCCGTCCACCGGACAAGCCGCGAGGATGTTTTTGCAAAACCTGTCCAACTGGCGCCACGACCCTTGTGTGGAGGGCATTTACCCGCCGGATCGATTGGAAGGTTTGGCCACCGAGCTCGACGGACTGACGTCCTTCGCAGAGACTGGACGAATCACGTGGGAAATGCGCCAAATTTGCCTGCGGCGAAAATCCTACTGAGGCGCCCACCTCTCCTTGTTTAGGGCTTTGCGGGCCGGCCCCGGCTCACCCTCCTGCGCGCCACCTTGGGGCCCGAGTCGGGGGCTTCCTGCCCCCGAGCCCCCCGGTTAGGGGGAACGGCGGGCGCTGCCGCGCCCTCGGCGAAACGCGCTCAGACTT
>CAXUNV010000273.1:0-6584 GCA_964252355.1 uncultured Chthoniobacterales bacterium
CCGCCCCACACCCGCGGGCGCCGATAGAGCCAACGGGGCGTCATGGTCAGTGCAGCAACACCCGGCCGGAACCGGGCACGACGCGGCCGACCACCCGGCCTTTGGTGAGCGCGACGACTCTGTCGACGTGGCGTTTGCTCACCACCAAGACCATGCCCAGGCCCATGTTGAACGCTTGGTACATCTCTTCGGTCGGCACGTTGCCGCCCTGGGCAATGAGCCGAAAGATGGGCGGAACGCTCCAGGCGCCCGTCTCTACTTGTGCGTCGCAGGTGGCCGGGAGGATGCGCGGAAGATTGTCCACCAAGCCGCCGCCGGTGATGTGGGCGGCGCCTTTGAGCACGCCGGCCGGCAAGGCGGCGAGGGCCGGTTGATAATTGCGATGCACCCGCAACAACTCCTCACCGAGCGTCCGACCCAGGCCTGTCGGCTTCTCGTCCAGGTTCAACCCCATTTGTCCGAGGAGCACTTTGCGGGCGAGCGAGTAGCCGTTGGTGTGCAGCCCGGTCGAAGGCAGGCCGATCAACACGTCGGATGGGACGATCTCTTTGCCGTCGAGGATCTTGCCGCGGTCGACCACACCCACGATGCAGCCGGCCAAGTCGTACTCGCCCCGGGCGTACATGTCCGGCATTTGCGCGGTCTCCCCACCGATGAGCGCACAACCACCGGCGCGGCAAGCCTTGGTGAACCCGGCGATCAACTGGTTGAACACGGCGGGCTCCAAACGTTCCGCGGCGACGTAATCCAGAAAAAAGAGGGGGCGTGCACCGGTCACCGCGATGTCGTTGATGCAATGGTTGACCAAGTCTTGGGCGACGCCGGCGTGCTTGCCCAGGGCGATCGCGATTTTGAGCTTGGTGCCGACGCCGTCGATGCTCGACACCAACACCGGCTCCCGCAGTTTGCCAAAGTCCGCCCGGAACAAACCGCCGAACCCGCCCATTTTCCCCAAGACCTCCGGGCCAAACGTCGTACGCACCTTTTCGTGCAGACCCCGTTTCATCCGGTTGCCGAGGTCAACGTCGACGCCGGCCTCGGCGTACGCCTTCCGTTTCGGTGGGGCGATCGCCATCGGCTTACAGGTGTTCCGCAAACAGGCTGGGCTGCAACGCCGCGTCGGGCAGGAGCCGCGACCGGTCCTGGCGCCGTTCCATGATGAACTTGTCGATGGCCGGATCAAACGGAACCGGGTAGTCGTGGTTGAAGCAGGCCAGGCAGAAATCGTGCTTCGGCAACCCGGTGGCGCGGACCATGCCTTCGACGTCGAGGTAGCCGATGCTGTCAACGCCCAGGTACTCTTCGATCTCCTCGACGGAGTACTGGTTGGCGATCAGGTTCTTCGGGTCGGGAAAGTCGATGCCGTAGTAACAGGCGTGCTTGTGCGGCGGACAACTGACGCGCAGGTGCACCTCCTTGGCGCCCGCTTCGCGCAGGTTGACCACGCGCGCGCGCGCCGTTGTGCCGCGCACCACCGAGTCGTCTACCACGACCACCCGTTTGCCTTGCACCAGTTCCTTGATGAGGTTCAGCTTCACCCGGACGTTGAAGTCGCGGATCAGCTGGGTGGGCTGCAGGAAAGTGCGCCCGATGTAATGGTTGCGCACGAAGGCGTGCTCGTACGGGATGCCAAGTTCTTGGCTGAAACCGAGCGCGGCGTAATTGCCGGAATCGGGCACCGGCACCACGATGTCGGCTTCCACCGGGTAACGCCGCGCGAGTTCGCGTCCCATGTTGACCCGCACTTTGCTGACGTTCCGACCGCTGAACACGCTGTCGGGACGCGCGAAGTAGACGAATTCGAACATGCAGAACGCCTTGCGCTCCTCCTTAAACGGCCACTCCGAGCGGATGCCGTCGTCGTTGATGATCACCACTTCGCCGGGCTCGATCTCCCGGATGAACTCGGCGTGCATCAGGTCGAACGCGCAGGTCTCCGACGCCAGGATGAAGGCGTCGTCCAACTTGCCCAGCACCAAAGGCCGGAAGCCGAACGGATCGCGCACCCCGATGATCTCCTCCTCGCCCATGAGCACCGCGGAAAACGCGCCCTGCACCTGACGCAGGGCGGTGAGGACGTTCTCGCGGCCGGTCGGCCGGGCCAAAAGGTGCAGCACGATCTCGCTGTCGACCGTCGTCTGGAAAATGGAACCGCTGCTCTCCAGTTCCTCCCGCAGTTCGGCCGCGTTGACCAAGTTGCCATTGTGGGCGATGGCGAGCTGGCCCCGGGCGCAGTCGACGACCAACGGTTGGGCGTTTTTTAGCGTGCTCGAGCCGGTCGTGGAGTAGCGCACGTGCCCGATGGCCCGGGTGCCGGTCAACGCCCGGAGATCCTTTTCGGTGAACACCTGCGACACCAAGCCCATGCCGCGATGGATGTTGAAAAGGTGGTGGTTGCCCTCCGCCGTGACGATGCCGGCGCTTTCCTGACCCCGGTGCTGCAACGCGAAGAGGCCGTAGTAGGTGAGGAGCGGGGCATTCGGGTGACCGTAGATGGCGAACACGCCGCATTCGTGTTGGGGACGAGAGAGGTCTTTCACGGGGAGGGCTTCTAGGGATGGACAAGCAGGCGGCGCAGGAGGGAACTGCGGCCGACGGCCGGCAAGGACGACCCACGGACGTTGGCCAAACGATCCGCTGCCGCGTGCGACGGCCTCCCGAGCGTCTGGCAGAGGCCGGCCCGGCGCCCGGTGGTTTGGGCTAGGACAACGCCATCCATCGAGGGATCGCAGTGTACCATGCTTCGAAGAGGGTTTCCAGCGGCCACCGGAAGGTCTGGCCGCCCGCGGTGATGGCGAGTTCCGCGCCGCCCACCGTTCCCAGGCGGTGCGCAGGCACGCCCGCCGCCGTCACCAGCAAGGCGTCCACCGCGTCCGGCCGGCAGGTGACCACCACGCGGGATTGGCTCTCGTTGAACAGGAGGGCGTCGGCCCGCCCGGTCCCGGGTAGGCTGACCTGCGCCCCCCAGCGGTCTTCCGGTCCGAAGCAGCTCTCCGCCAGCGCCACGGCCAAGCCACCCTCGGAACAGTCGTGGGCGCTCTGCAGCAGGCCGGCCCGGATGAGTTCGCGGACCAACTCTTGCAAAGGCTTTTCACGGTCGTAATCGAGACGTGGCACCGGACCCGCCTTCAGGTCGTGAAGCACGCTGAGGTATTGCGAGCCGCCCAGCCCGTCGCCAAGTTCGCCCAACAGCACCACGGCGTCGCCCTCCCGGCTGAAATGCTGGCGCGTCACCCAAGCGGGATCCGCGATCAGGCCGACCATGCCCACCGTGGGGGTTGGGTCGATCGCGCCGGACGGGCTCTCGTTGTACAGGCTGACGTTCCCGCCGGTGACCGGCACGCCGAACTCCCGGCAGGCCTCCGCCAAGCCGTCGACCGCCTCCCGCAACTGCCAAAAGTTTTCGGGACGGTACGGGTTGCCGAAGTTGAGGTTGTCGGTCACCGCCAAGGGCAGCGCGCCGGCGCAGGAGAGGTTCCGCGCCGCTTCCGCCACGGCGATCTTCGCGCCTTCCCGCGGGTCTAGCCGACAGTAGAGGCCGTTGCAGTCGCTGGTGGCCGCCAGCAGCTTGCCGGCCTCACGCACGTAAAACACCGCCGCGTCCGATCCGGGCGGCACGACGGTGCCGGCCCGCACGGTGTGGTCATACTGACGGTAGATCCAAGCCTTGGAGGCGAGGGTCGGATGCGCCAGCAACCGGGGCAGTGCCTCCCCGGGATCGACCGCCGGCAACGTCGCCGCGTCCAGGGCAGGGGGCGGGGCGGGCCGGCGTTCTTCCCGGACGTACACCGGCGCTTCGTCGGCCAACGCCCGCGCCGGGATTTCCACCCGGATCACCTCCCCCTCGCGGACCCGCATCATGCCGTCATCCGTCACCCGGCCGATGGCGGCGTAGGGCAGGTCCCATTTGTCGAAGACGCGGGTGACCTCCGCCTCCCGGCCACGCTCGACGATGATGAGCATGCGCTCTTGGGACTCGCTCAAGAGCGTCTCGTAAGCGGTCATGCCCGGCTCCCGTTTTGGGACCGCGGCCAAGTCGATCTCCACGCCCGTGCCGCCGCGGCTCGCAGTCTCGCAAGTCGAACACGTCAGCCCGGCCGCTCCCATGTCTTGGATGCCAGCGACGGCCCCGGTGGCGAGCAACTCCAGACAGGCTTCCAAAAGCAGCTTTTCTTTGAAGGGGTCACCCACTTGGACCGCCGGACGGTCCTCCTGCGATTCTTCGGTCAAGTCGCGGGACGCGAACGCCGCGCCGGCCAAACCGTCCCGCCCCGTCTCGGCGCCGACGTAATAAACCGGGTTGCCGATCCCTCGGGCCGCACCCCGCGCGATCTCCTCGTGCCGCAACACGCCCAGGCAAAGCACGTTCACCAACGGGTTGCCCTCGTACGCTTCGTCGAAATAGACTTCGCCACCAATCGTGGGCACCCCGACGCAGTTGCCGTAATGAGAAATCCCGCTGACCACCCCGCGCAGCAGGCGCCGATTGCGTGCCGCGGCCGGGGACTGGCCGTCGATCGGACCGAAACGCAGCGAGTCGAGCAGAAACACCGGCCGCGCACCCATGGTGAAGATGTCGCGGATGATGCCGCCCACCCCCGTCGCCGCGCCGTTAAAAGGCTCCACCGCGCTCGGATGGTTGTGGCTCTCCATTTTGAAAGCCACCGCCCAGCCATCCCCGACGTCGATGACGCCGGCGTTTTCCTCGCCCGCCTTCACCAACACCCGCGGTCCGGCGGTTGGGAATTTTTGGAGTTGCCGCCGCGTGTTTTTGTAGGAGCAGTGCTCGCTCCACATCACCGAAAAGACGCCCAGTTCGGTAAAGCTCGGCGCGCGCCCGAGGATCCGTTCGATGCGCGCGTACTCCTCGTCGGTGAGACCATGCTTGCGGACCAACTCAGGCGTGATCTCGGGTGTCATCAGCGGGAGGCCAGGGACGCGCCCACCAGCGACGCGAAGAGCAGCCGGCCGTCGGTGCTGCCAAGGTGGCGGTCCCAGGCACGGTCAGGGTGCGGCATCATGCCGAGCACGTTGCCACGCTCGTTGCAGATGCCGGCGACGTTGTCGATGCTGCCGTTGGGGTTGGCCGCTGCCGTGGGTCGCCCGGAGGCATCAACGTACCGGAAGACGATCTGACCCTCGGCACGGAGCCGCTCGAGAATCTCCGTTTCCGCGAAGTACGCGCCTTCGCCGTGCGCCACCGGCATGCGCAGGACCTGGCCGGGTTTGCCCAGGTGCGTGAACGGCGTGTCGGCCCGTTCCAAACGCAGACGCACCGGTTCGCAGACGAAGAGCAGGTCGCGGTTCCGGACCAAGGCGCCCGGCAGGAGGCCCGCTTCGCAAAGGATTTGAAAACCGTTGCAGACCCCCAACACCGGCATTCCTTCCCGAGCCGCCGCGACCACCGCTCGCATGATCGGCGAGAACCGCGCAATCGCGCCGCACCGGAGGTAATCTCCATAGGAAAACCCGCCGGGTAACACGACGGCGTCAAAACCGGCAAGGCTCTCTTCCTTGTGCCACAGGTAGTCGGCCGACGCTTCCACGCCGTCCCGCAACGCGCGAAGGCAATCCTGGTCGCAATTGGAGCCTGGAAATTGGATGACGGCAATCGTCATGAGACGCCGTTTGCCGGTCGTTGCACCGCATAATCCTCAATCACCGGGTTCGAAAGCAGGTCGCGACAGACCGCCTCCAATCGGGCCGGGTCGGGTTCTGCCGTAAACTGGAGTTCCAACAGTTTGCCGACGCGCACGCTTTCGACCTCCGGCAGCCCCGTTTCACGGACCGCGTTCTTGACCGCCACGCCTTGCGGATCGAGCACGCTGCGTTTGGGCATGACAATGACGTGAAGCTTGACCATCCAGGGACGCCACCATCGGAGTGCGACCCGTTTCGCTCAAGGAAAAAGCGCGCCGAAACGGGAGCGCGGGCGTCCTGCCCGTCACCCCTCAAGCCGGGTGCACGCGTCGGGCGGCTTGGCGGCGGGTCGTGTCGTTCGCCTTGCCCTGCCTGCTTTCTTCTGGGGATGACCATGCCGGCACCGCCGGTTTGACGGCAAAGCTCGTCGACGCTGACCGAGCCCTCGGAGTGTTGCCAAGTGACGTCGACGACGGTCCGCAACGACCGCCCTTTCGCTCGGCATGTCGCAGGCCCTGCGCCACGTTCTTGACTGATCGGTCAAGTCCAGCCAACGTGCACCGTGAAGATGAAAGACGCGCGACCTTCCCGGTCTTGGCGGTTGTCCACGCTCCCGGTTCGTTTGGTCGTGCGCTCCTTGCGCAAACACCGTCCGGGCCACCGCACGCAAGCCGGCCTTTTTGTCAGCGGTTTGTTGACGTTGTTGGTCGGCCTTTGGTTTTCACAGCACCTGATGCTCTCGCTAGGCATCACCACCGCCGCGCTGCTTCCGTTGTCGTTGTTGGGCGTCGTTATGTCGGTGGTCTGGAACCGGCAACGGCGCGCGCGGGCACGCGTGAGCTGCACCGAGCGGGAACCGACGGAGATCTTTTGAAGCCCTGGGCGCGCTTCGCGCGCGCGTTTCCGGTTGCGATGGGAGCGCGGGCGTCCCGCCCGTCACCGGT
>CAXUNV010000274.1:0-6542 GCA_964252355.1 uncultured Chthoniobacterales bacterium
CGCGGTGAACTGCGTATTCATGAGGGCCTGCCGGCAAACCTCCGCCAGGGCATCAGGCCAACAAAAAAGCCCGGCCTTGCGGCCGGGCTCTGCGCAAATCCTCGTTGCTCAACTCACGCCTCGCGGCGGGCTGCATCGCCGGCCTCATTGGCCGGCACGCCATTCGTCGTCGGATGCTGGACCGGCGGGACCGGCTGGGCGCCCACACTCGGGTGAACCTGTGCGGTTGGCTGGTAAACCTGCGCCTGCGGCTGAGCCGTTGGCTGGTAAGGTTGCCCCTGGATTTGGCCAACGGGCTGGTAAACGTGCCCCTGCGGTTGAGCTTGCGGCTGTGGCTGGGTCTGCGGCTGCGACGGTTTGATGTCGCGGGCAGCGTGCTGAAGTTCGCGGTCAAACTCTTCGCGCGCTTTGCGAAACTCATTCATGCTCTGCCCCAGGCTCCGCGCCAGTTCCGGCAGTTTCTTGGCCCCGAACAGGACCAGCACGATGATCAAGATGAGCATCCACTCCGACGGCCCTGGGGTCCCAAAGGCGAGAAAGTTCATAACCGGTCAATGTAATCGTTTGGCGCCGACTTGCACCCGAATTCGTCGAAGACCTTACTTCAAGGCTTCCAAGCGGGAGATGAGGTCTGCTTTAGACGTCAGTCCAACGACTTGGTCTTTCAATTCGCCACCCTTGAAAAGGAGCAACGTCGGGATGTTTTTAATCCGGAAATCCTCGGCCAGTTTATGGTTCTGGTCGACGTCGATCTTTACCACCTTGACGTTGTCGCGCCGTTCGTTGGCGATCTCGTCGAGTACCGGCCCGATCATCCGGCATGGCCCACACCAAGTGGCCCAGAAATCCACGAGGACCGGAACTTGGCTCTCGCGCACGGTTTGGTAAAAATTCGTTTCGTTGAGGTGAAGGACGGAGGTGGAGGCCATAAAAGCGAGAGAATTTGGCGGTTGAGCGGATCACCGCCGGCGGGAGTTCAACTGAACGTGATCAACGCTTCAACAATAAGCAAAAGGACAGAAAATGCCAGTAGCAATCCGGCCAACGGCACCAGCCACGGGTCATGGCTCGGCGGCACGGTGTAAGCCATAAGCCGTTGGCTGGTGCTAGCCAGCCCCGGATCCGGCGTGGCACTCGGCGGCGCGGGGCGCCGCGACCCTGCTGGGGTTGGTCGGGGGTTCTTTTCGGGCGGGCTCTTTTGCGCGCTGCCTCGCCCCTTGCGTGGCTGCGCGCAAATGAGAATCGCAGATCGCAGCTAGAAAATCGCAGAACGGAGGTGGCGGGAGCCACGGCTGGTTTCTGGTTCCTTGTCTCTGGTCGCTCGTTGGTTTTCACTGGCCAGCCGTTTGGGGGCGGCGCCGGCTACCAGGGCCTGCTTCGCCCTCCCATTTGCAAATTGCGCGCGCGCGCCCTTGCCCCGTGTGCGGTTTGCCGTCAGCTTCGCCGGACCTGCATGACCGCGCTTCACCAGCCCGCGCCACCCTTTCCGGCCCACCCGTACGTTCTACGTTCTTCGTTCAACGCTTGCGGTTTGCCGTTTGCGGTCCTCAGCCCGCCTCGCATTTCCCAGCCCTTCGTTGCTTTTTGTGCGAACCTTTCTGGGCACTGGGAACCGGCCACCGTCTTCGGAGGTTCCGGTGAAGCCTGACGATTTCGCCAGCGTGGCCGACCTCTGCCAAGCCCTGGTGCGGATCCCCAGCGAGAACCCCGCCGGCGCCCCGCACTCCGCCGGAGAGCGCCAATTGGCCGAGTTCGTCGGCGAATACCTCCGGGCCTTGGGTGCGGACGTCTCCTTCGAGCCGGCGGTCGGCGGTGACCGGCCCAACGTCTACGGTGCGTTCCCCTCACCCAGGCAGGCCCGGTCGCGACTCCTGTTCGCACCTCACCTCGACACCGTGCCCGTGACCGGCATGACGGTCGACCCTTTCGGAGGGGAAGCGCGCGACGGCCGGATCTACGGCCGGGGTGCCACCGACACCAAGGGCACCATGGCCGCCATGCTTTGGGCCTTGCGCGACCTCGATTGGCAGGCCCTGCCGGTCAGCGTGGCTTTTGCCGGTCTGGCCGACGAAGAGGACGAGCAACGGGGTGCCAAGGTCTGCGCGGAGCGCGCCATGGCCGATTTTGTGGTCGTGGGTGAACCGACCGAGCTCCAGACGGTGCACACACACAAAGGCACCTGCTGGCTGCGGCTGGAGGCAAGCGGTCGCGCGGCGCACGCTTCGGCCCCAGACCGGGGCGAGAACGCCATCGAGAAGCTCACGAGGGCTTTTTCAGAACTGAAGCGGCACTTTCCGGACCTGGCGGCGGTGGGTCCTCATGCAACCCTGGGTGAGGCGACCATTAGCCTGGGGACGATCCAGGGCGGCTCAAAGATCAACGTGGTGCCCGACCGTTGCTGGGCGGAGGTGGACATCCGAACTTTGCCGGGTCAGGAAAACATGGCAGAGGCCGTCAGGCGCTTCTTCGATGAACGTCAGACCGGCGTCTCGGTGCGGCCGCTGAAGGTTTCGCAGCCGCTGTTCACGGCGCCAGACGAGCCGCACGTCGCGCGTTTGGCCGCCCTCGGGTCAAGTCCGGTCGGCGCACCTTGGTTCTGCGACGCGGCGGTCTTTGCCGCCGCCGGCACCCCCGCCGTCGCCTTGGGGCCCGGTTCCATCCGGCAGGCGCACACCGCCGACGAGCATGTTACGGTCGCCGACCTGGAAGCAGGAGCGCAGTTTTACCGGCGGTTTTTGGAAGCCTTTCGACATGCCTGACGCACCCACCACCGCCATCTCACCCGTCCGCTCGGCCAACTTTCCCGAGTGGTACCAAGCCGTCGTGCGCGCGGCCGACTTGGCCGAACCGTCCGACGTGCGCGGTTGCATGGTCATCAAACCGTGGGGGTTCGGACTTTGGGAGAACATCCAGCGTCAATTGGACGTCATGTTCAAGGAGACTGGGCACCAGAACGCCTATTTCCCGCTCTTCATCCCACTCAGTTACTTGGAAAAGGAGGCTGCGCACGTCGAAGGATTTGCCAAAGAGTGCGCCGTCGTCACCCACCACCGGCTCGAGGCGGGGCCGGACGGCCGATTGCGCCCGGCGCCTTCGGCCGAGTTGGCCGAGCCCCTGGTGGTCCGGCCAACCTCGGAAACCATCATCGGCGCAACCTTCGCCCGCTGGGTGCAGTCTTACCGCGACCTGCCGATCCTGATCAACCAGTGGGCCAACGTGGTCCGTTGGGAGATGCGCACCCGCCTTTTTCTGCGAACCACGGAGTTTCTCTGGCAGGAGGGTCACACCGTGCACGAGACCGCGGACGAAGCCGCCGAGGAAGCCTCGCTCATGCTACGGACCTACGTACGCTTTGCCCGGGAACATCTCGCGCTGCCCGTCTACCACGGCGAGAAGACGGAGGGCGAGCGCTTCCCCGGCGCGGTCCGGACTTACACGCTGGAAGGGATGATGCAGGACCGGAAAGCTGTCCAAGCGGGCACCTCCCACTTCCTCGGCCAAAACTTCGCGCGAGCGTCCGGCATCCGGTTCCTTTCCCGCCAAGGCACGCAAGAGTTCGGTTGGACCACCAGCTGGGGGGCGAGCACGCGGCTCATCGGCTCGGTGGTCATGACCCACGGCGACGATGACGGCGCGATCCTGCCGCCTCGGGTCGCGCCCAAACACGTCGTGATCTTGCCGGTGACGCCGAAGCCCGACAGCCGGATAGCAGTCATGGAAGCGATCGACGCACTGAGGTTGCGCTTGGCCGAGGCGACTTACGCGGGTGAACCTTTGCGCGTCGAGGTCGACCGGCGCGACCTAGGCGGCGGCGTGAAAAACTGGGAATGGGTCAAACGCGGCATCCCGATCAGGATCGAGATTGGGCCGCGCGACTTGGCGCAGGGCACTGCCGCGGTGACCCGCCGCGATCGGCCGGTTAAGGCGAGGGACTTCCTGCCGGTGGTAGAACTGCCAGTGCGCGTCCCCGAGATGCTCGCCGAGATTCAAGCTGAACTGTATGCCCGGGCGGAACGATATCGCGACGCGCACACCGTTCCCATCGACGACGCGGACGAATTCTACCGGTTTTTCACACCTCAAAATCCTGACGAACCGGAGATCCACGGCGGCTTTGCCCTGACGCACTGGTGCGAGGACCCTGCCGTGGAGGCCAAGGTCAAAGAAGACCTGAAGGTCACGATCCGGTGCCTGCCCTTCGACGAAACGCTGCGCAAAGGCGGGCCGGGCACCTGTCCCTTCACCGGGCGCCCGAGCCCGCGCCGGGTGCTCTTTGCGAAGAGCTATTAGCCGGTAAGCCGCGGGGCGGCGTTGCAGGTTGCGGGTCTCTGGGTTGAAGGCTTGAGAGTTCCGGGTTCCGGGTTCCGGGTTCCGGGTTCCGCGTGCGGGACGAGCCGGGGCGCGCGCGTGACCCGGTAGGGCGTAACCCCCAGACGGCACGCCTGAGTGGTCCGTAGGGTAGACGGGCGCCGGCTGGTCTGAGCCGATGCGGAACGAACCCAGGAGCGGAGCAAGGTGGTTTCACCCTGGCGGTGTCTCGTTGGACTCGCCTTGCTTTGTCCATCGTCAGCGATGACGCCCGGCCCGCAACGCGGCGCGGACCTCCGGGGAGACCGCGGCTTTGCACCTGCGCCGCCTAGCGCTGCGGGCGAGGAGCACCGGCCCTCCCAGCGCTGACCGCGACGCTGGCAAGACATCTTGGCCTCTGCCCGACCCTGGCCGAGCGGCGGGGATTTTCCACATTTTCCATGGCACAAGGGGTGCTCAAACGCGGGCCTAAGCCAGCGCGACCTCACGCGACTCCACCACCACACCTTATGCCACACCCATCCTCACTCCCAGCGGCGCTCGGCGCCGCGATGCTCCTTGGCGCGACGCCGTTGCCCGCCCCGGCCATGGGTCCACCACCCGCGGCGAGCCGTCCAGCCCCATTCCCTGCCGAAACCGAAAGCCTGGTGGCTGCGGCGGCTGCGGTGCCCGCCAACCCCTTGGACCCGCTTACCGCGGCGGAGATCCGTCGGATCAAAACCATCCTAACGCATGCCGGCATCTATTCTGAGAAGGATCTCTACAGCTGGGTGCAGTTGCTCGAACCCGACAAAAACGCGGAAAATCCTGACCGCGAGGCTTTCGTGGTGAGCGTTTCCGGGGCGCGCAAAACGTGTTTCGAGATCCGGGTGAACCTCACCAAGGGTCAGATTGTTAGCCAGCGCGCGTTAGGCAAACTGCAACCGTTCATCGCCGGTTCCGAGTACGAGATGGCTTCCGACCTGCTTGACGGCAGCTCGCAGGTCCGGGCGGCCATCGAAGCCCGCGGGATCCCGTTGCCCGGCAAGGTCTCGGAGCGCATCTACTTTGACGAATACGCGCCGGGCCGGGACGCCTACACGGAAGGCAACCCGCGCCGGATCATGCGCATCCTGTTCGCCGACCGCCAAGGCGGCGAGAACAATTATGGCCCATACTTGGAGGGCCTGATGGCGTTCGTTGACTTGTACAACCACCGGATCCTCTCCGTCACCGACACGCACGGCCCAACCGTCACGACAAAGGTTCCGCACGACGTGTTCAGCGGGGAGGTGCTGGGGCCACTGGGATTTCCGCTACTCGTTCAACCTGCGTGAGGGCCTGGTTTTGCACCAGATCGGTTGGAACGACGGCGGGCGCACCCGGTCGATTTGCTACCGTGCCGCCGTCTCCGAGATGCTGGTGCCGTACGCCGACCCGTCGACCGAATGGCAATGGCGCGAGTTCTTCGACGAGGGCGAGTATGGGTTGGGCACCTTGTCCAGCGAATCCCAACCGGGAGAACAAGTGCCATTGAACGCCACCACCTTGGACGTGACGCTCGCCTCCGAATCGTTGGAACCGGAAACGTACGCCAAGCGGGTTTTCGTTTACGAGCGGTCGGACGGTTCGCCCCTCTGCCTTTTCCAACAGGGAACAGCGGCCGCTTACGCCCAAAGCAAAGAGCTCCGCATCGGGTTCACGGCCAACCTGGGTAACTATCAATACCTCTACCGTTGGGTCTTTCGTGAGGATGGAAGCTTCGGGTTCGAATGCGACCTCCAAGTCAACCAAGACGACGTGGTCTGGTACACGATGGGGTTTACCCACCTGACCAAACAGGAGGATTTTCCGCTCATCTCCGAAGCGCGCCTGTCGGTGAACTTCGTCCCGCACAACTTTTTCGAGCGGGCCCCGTTCCTCGACCGGATCCAGATCGATCCGAACAGCAACGCCGACTAAGGGAGCGTGGCTGGTCTGTGGTCTTTTGTCGCTGGTCGGGGTGATCCGTTTGGCGCTCGGCGGTCGGCGTCGGGCTGGAACTCGGGGGTGACCCGGTCGGGCGGGCGCTGCGCGCAACGCCCATGGCAGATGGCAAATCGCCAAGCGGGCGGCCATGCCAGGGAGCCGGGCACGAACGACCCCGGCGGCGCGCCTCACCTTTGCTCTTGCCTGGCGGTCCCGCGGCCGTGGGATTGACCTCGCCTTGCCCTTGGCTGATGGGTTTGTGCCAAAGTCGGGGAAGGCGCGGGCGA
>CAXUNV010000275.1:0-6539 GCA_964252355.1 uncultured Chthoniobacterales bacterium
GGCGGGCGGGTCTCGTAGGACACCTCTTGCCCTGCCAAGCGCAGGGTGCGGCAGCATCCTGAGGTTTGCCGGCAACGGGTGCCGGGGCTGGACTCTTGACCGTTCGGTCGACGATTGCGGCAGCCGGGACAAGAAACCGGGGCTTTATCCTGGCTCGGTCTTTATTGCCCCATGACGCGAGCGGACCGGAGCAAAACTGGCAGGACTCCCCGAAGCCATACCGAAACCCGCTCGGGGACTTTCAACATGACAGAACCTTACGACTTCACCTCAAACCCTCAGCCGAACCGCCAGATGTCGGCCGCCAAACACACCGTGGCGCCCTGCCTTCATCTGGTTTACCACCCCGAGTTCTCACGGGCCCGTGACCATCTTTTGGCCCAATTTGAGCCTGAGATCCAGGGCTGTTCGGCACCGAGGGCGGAAACTTGTCGAAGGCCGCAACACCGCGCCGTTTACCCTGAAAGGTATCACCCGTGGAAAACGTCGGTTTCTTGGCTGCTCTCGGCAGCGGCGCTCGGGTCGGTGCTCCTGGGCGTCCTTGGTTCTTGATTCTGACACGGACCGGGCGGCCCCAATGCCCCCCACGGGAGAGGCCGGCGGCTTGCGGGAGGGGTGAACTGGGCCGAGCCGACGTTTTTGGATGGTGAGGAGTGAAACCTGAAGCTCAAACACTTTTCTTAAAAGTGTTCTAGATTGGGCTGGCGCACGCCAGCCTTCCGGACTAGCGTGTCGAAAGTACTTGGGCCCATGATCGACACCATCGAGATCGCCAAAGGGCTGCGGGTAGCCGGGGCCGCCAAAGGCCTCGCCGACGCCATCGCCCAAAGCATCTTGAAGGCGCATGGCGACGACCCGCCGGTCACCCGCACGTACATCGACGCGCGCTTCTCGGCGGTGGACGCGCGCTTCTCGGCGGTGGACGCGGAGTTCGCCAAAGTCCGCGGCGAGATCTCAGCGCTTCGCGCCGAGATGCACAAGGGCTTTGCCGGCCTGCAACGTTGGACGGTGGGCACGGTCATCGCCTGCACGGGACTGGGGGTCACGCTGACCACGTTTTTGTCGCGCCATTAGAAACGCTTGGGCGCGAAAAGCACGGACCAAAGACGTGGAGCCTAGGGGATTCGAACCCCTGACCTCCTCAATGCCATTGAGGCGCTCTACCAACTGAGCTAAGACCCCGTCTTTCGCGAGGAGATCGGAAAGCTAACGAAGGTTTGGCGGAAGAAAAGCGAAAAAGTGACGGCGGGTGGCGCCCAAGCATCTTCCTCCCAACTCAAAACACGAACGTCGTGCGGCAACCGAGCACCAAGGCGTTTTCAGCCCCGTCCGTCGCACCCGGGTTAAAGAGGTATTGCAAGTCCGGTTGCACGCTCCACCAGTTCGCCAAGTTCAACCGATAAGTCGCCTCGATCACGGTTTCCGGCCGGCCGGCCGCTCCTCCGGTTTTCGTTTGAAACCGACTGTACGAAGAGCTGATCCAAGAACGCGCCACCCCTAGGGCGACGACGTCGGTCGGACGTCCCGGAACAAACCCGATGAAGTTGATCCCGCCATCCAGGTAACGGTTCACGACGTTCACGTCGGATGGCGCGATCCCGCCCCGGGCGAAGAGGCCGACGGTCTTGCCGCCCCTTTTGTAAAGCTCTTGGTCAACGACGCCATAGATCCCATGATTTGGGCCGCGGTCGTTTAGCGGCGCGTCGCGCAAGGCGTTGGCCGTCTGCGATCCCCAAGAATCGAATTCCCCCGTGTGCAGGAAGGCACCCACTTTGTAGGTTCCGGTCAAACCGCGGTCGCCCGGCGATTGGTTGAAGAGGTAACCGGTTTCGAAAAACATCAAGGCGCCGTCGCGACCGCCGCGCAGCCGCAAATCCAGGCCATTTTTGTTTTCCGTCTGCCCTCCGGGGTTGCCGCTGAAAAATCCCGCTTGCGCGTAGAGCTTTGAAACCGGCTTGACGTAGAGCCGGACGCCCGGCGCCGCGATCGGGTAAATCGGCGGATTGGGCAGGTTCACCCCCACAAAGGTGAACGCCCCAAACGTGCCGTTCAGGAACAGCGCACCGTAATCCGACACGAAGAACTCGGTGTCAGCCGCGATCAGCCCAACTTTCAGGTTGAGGCGCTTCCGCCAAAAATCTTGCCGGTACCACAACTCTTGCACGCGGGGGGTATTGTACCCGGCGATGTTGCTCGTCCCGCTGATGTCGCCCACAAAACGCGCCGAGAGGTTGACGCCGTGGATGTACAGCCCGTTTGCATGGATGAGGCCGAGGAACGACCACCCCGTGACTCGGCTGAGGTCCACGTCGAAACCGACGTTGAAGACGCCGTCGTAGATCAAACCCCGGCCAGCACCGCCCGAAGGATTCCCGAAGATCTCGCCCTGGTAGATCGGCGTGACCGCGAACCCGCGGTAGAGCAACTGGTCGCGTTGACCACCCCAGTCGCCGGTCAACGTGTCTTGATCCCACAGGGTGCCGCCGGGTTCTGTCAACCCCTCCGGGAGGGCTGCCGGGGTCGCCTCCGGAACGGTCGTTCCCGTGCGCGGCGGCGGGGTGGTCTCGGCAGGGTTTGGCGCGAACGGGTTGGCAAACGGGAATGAAGCGGCCCGGAGAGGGCGGGTTGACCATAAGGCGGGCGAAATCAGCAAAACGAGCAAAAACCGGGAGAGGGAAAGTTTCATCGTCGGGGATTCCCAGAAGGGTGGCCGTTAAGCGGGGGTGCCGGCCGGAACTTCCGGCTCGACGGACGCCCGGCGCGCACGGTTGGCCTGCCACTTCACCCACAGCCAAGCGCCGGCCACGTACGCCAAGCCAAGCGGCGGCAGAAGCAGGCCTTCCCAGGAAGCGTACAAACCGAACCAAAGGCCCGCCCAGTTGGGCAGGGTCAGGCCGGTGACTGGGTGCACCGGCAGCCAACCAACCGTCTGAAACAGGCGGACGGTCGAACCGGTGTAGGTCAGGAGGATGGAAACCACCAGCACCCCGGTAACGATCAGCAGCTTCCGGTAAGGCAGCTTGATGCCGAACCGGAAGATCAGCAGGCCCAGGACCGCGATGGAAAGGGTGCCGCCCGCGATGCCCAGCCAAAACGCCGAGCCTTGCCCCTCCAGCCAAAGCGATTGCAAGAACAGCGTGGTCTCAAAGCCCTCGCGGTAGACGGTGAGGAAACCCACCCCGACAAGACCCCAACGGTCCCAACGCGTGTTGCGGCGATGGACCGCCGAGCGGGTTAGGCTGCGCAGTTTGGCGTTCCAGCCGGACCAGTAATACTTGTGGAAGACCCAGTTGGTGACGATCAAGAGCACCACCACGGCCAGCACCGAAACGACGGCTTCAAGCCGTTCCCCAAGCGAGGTCAAAGACCGGATGAGCGTGCGCGACAAGACAAAAGTAAGCCCCGTCGCCACGACGGAAAGCCAAGCTCCCGCCACCAAACCGCGGCGCGTCCCGGCATTTTCCACGCCCCGCAATCCGGCGAGGAGCGCAGCAAGCACGACCACTGCCTCCAGGCCTTCCCGCGCGATGATGCTGAACGCCGTGTAAGCGACGACCGGGGGCGAGACCGCCACCTGCAGCACGGCCACGCTTTCGTCCAGCGCTCGCAACGCACGATCGAAGACGGCGTTCAACTCTTTGGCGGGCGCGCGCCGGTCGAGCGCCGCCTTGATCCCTTGGCCATCTCGTCCATCTAAGAAGAGCCGCTCGGCGCGCAGGGCCAGCTCTGGGTTGCGCGGCAGCAAGCGCGCCTCGATCTCCGCATCAAACGCGGCGTATGCCCCAGCCCGCAACGTTTCCGCCTCCTGCCACCGGTCGCCCAAGGCGGCCGCCAAAGCGTTGTTGAGGTTGCTGCGGACCTCCAGGGCAGTCTCTTCGACGACCGCGCCCCCAGCGCCCGCTTGGCGTGCGGACAAGCCAAAGTCAGAACCGAGGATGTCACCGATCCGGCGAGACGCCTTGTCAAGGAGGGTGACCGGGACCAACTCGGCCACGCCCTTCCGGAGCTCATCGAAGAGGCTGACTAACTCCTCATGGCGTTTCGCGTACGCCTGGGGTTCGCGACGCCGCCAAACGGCCGCAAGTTCGTTCGCCAGGGATTGCGCTTGCTCAGCGAACTGCGTCGCCTCGCGGTGCTCCAGCGGGATCAGGACCTGCCCATCGTCGACGCCGTTCCGGTATTCGCGTGGGACCAGCTTGACTAACCGGATCAGCATCCGCTCCATCCGGTTGACGTCGTTCTCGGATAGCAGGGTTGGCAGGGAGCTCTCGATCGTCTCGCGCCAGCGGCTCAGCCGTCCCAGCGTCTCCGTGCCGTCGTAGGGGGCCGCCATGGGCGGCACCGGCACCGGCGTGGTGTCCGTCGGCAGGCCCGCGGCTGCCACCAGCGCCTCCGGAAAACGGGCGAGTCCCGCGATCTCCTGCGCGTACCCGCGGACGAATGCGTCCGTCGCTTCACCGCTCTGCGCCAAGGCTTGCAGCTTGTCGAAAAGCTGCCGGACCCGCATGCTTTCCCAGCTCAGGTACTCGCGCGCCAGCACGGTGCTCACGGCCGGATCCTTTACCCGGGCAGGCTCTTGCTGCAGCAGCAGAGCTCCTTCGCTCGGGTCGGAAAACCGCGGCAACGTGATGAGCGAACGCCAGACTTGCGCGGACGGCACATTCCCTTCGCGCTGGGCGGCCAGCGTCTCCAAAGCCGCCACGTGTTGCAATTGGGCGCGGGCGCGGCCGATCGCTTCCGCCAGTCCCACCGGATCTGCGGACCCGAAGGTGATCGGCCCGACCGCGGCCAGCGTGGGCGCTCGGACCAGGGCGCGCAGCTCGTCCCAACGCTTCGCCAATTCGTCCGCAGACTCCGGCTTGGCCACGTCGGAGTAGAGGTCGACCAAAGCTTCGTCGGTCCGCTGCTGCAACGCCGTGAAAGCGTCGGCGATCGGCTCGGCCAAGGCAGCTTGACCCAAGCACAGGCCGGCGACGAGGCCGAGCCAAACGGGCGATTTCATCCGTGGCACCCCCGAGTTCCGCTACAACAGGGTCGGTTTGCGAGGCAGCCTGGTACCCAGCAACGCCACCGTTTGTTTTAGCTCGGGTGCGATCTGGTCGGTTTGCGCCTTGGCTTGGTTCGCTAACTCTTCAATGGCCAAGACGTTCAGCTTCCCGCCGCTCGCCCGTTCCCGGGCGTCAACCCGGCTGATGAAATCTAAAATCCCGGCGTAATGGGAGGCCAGCCGGCTGGCTAACGCGGGATCTTTCGATTCCAGCTGCGGTTGGATCGCGCGGTAGGTCAGCTCCAGGCTAGACATGATCCCGCGCATGTCGAGCACCCGGCTCTGGGCGACGTAGCGCCCCAAGGCGTGGCTCGGGTTATAGCGAGAGTCGCGCCAATCATCGAAGTAGCCGTTCAGCGTCGGCGTCATCCAGACCAACGCGCCTACGCACTCGTCCAAAGTCGGCTGCCACGCCTCGCTCCGCGCCACCAAATCGTCGAGTTTGCGGACCAGATCGGTCGCCGCCGCGCTCAGCACCTCGGTGCGGGGCAGCGAGCGCACGCCCTTCACCGCGGCCCTCGCAGCATCGTTGAGCGGCCGTAAAAAGACGCCCCGCGTCCCCCAGAGCGCCGGTTCGATGACGTAATGGAACAGGTTGCCGTCGCGGTCGACGATGGTCTTGCCCTCGGGCGTCTTCAGCACCAGCGGCGACGCGGGACTGTCCGTGGACGCCTCGCCCTTGGGGACGCCGGCATCCAGGTAAGTGTCGAAGTCGACGAACCGGCCGACGCCGGCGGTGATTCCCTCGATCGTTTCGTAACCGTTGTTATGGTAAGCGCGGTAGTCGTCCTGCATCCCCACCAGGAGCGGCAGGAGGGATGCGCCCTCCTCCGTAGCCGCCCGGTCGTAATCCCCGCCGTGACGACGGACGACGGCATCGTAGTCCGCCGCCTTGGCGGCGAAGCGGTGGGCGGCAGCGTCCATCGAACGGGTTTTCTCGACGAGGTACCGCTTGATCGCGCCGAGGTCGGCGGTGGCGGCGGGCGCCGCGTGGCTTGGGGGGGCGCTGAACCAGAGCAGCAGAAGCAGGACACTACCAAAAAGGCCGCGGCACGGCGCGACGTGAGGACGTGAGAAGGCGCTCATGCGGTCGAGCGTACCTAACTGAGAATGACTCTCAATAGCAAAATTAACCTTGGCGATGAAAAGGCGCGGGCACCCGTCGTTCCGACAAGGCACGCATGGCTCCAGCCGCGCGCCCCACCCCTGTCCGCGCTCGGCGGCCGGTAAAGTCGACCTCGCCTGTCCCTACCAAAGAGTTTTCCCGGCGGAGCCGCCGCGCGATGGTCCTGGCTACCTCCAGGGGAGCGCGGGCGTCCCGCCCGTCCTGGGGAAGGCAGCCTACACCCCAAAATCCGGCTTGATGGGCGCGGCAACATCCTTGGTTGCCAGCGGGATGCCGGCGCTGCATTTGTGCCTGCCCGGGTCCCAGACGGGCGGGGACGCCCGCGCTCCCCTGGAGCTGCGACTGCGGCACCGGGATGCCTTGCCC
>CAXUNV010000276.1:0-6466 GCA_964252355.1 uncultured Chthoniobacterales bacterium
ATCAGCATGAAAGGGGGCCGCCGCCAACGGGGGGGCGGGATGCGGTGGCACCAAGGCGTGCGCGATCGAAAGCCCGGCCAGCAACGGCAAGCCGACGGTCAAGATCGGCGCCTGGATCTTGCGCGCGACGGCGAACGCCAAGGGCGCGAGCAGCACGAAACCGACTTCGAAAAAAAGCGGCAGCCCGATGAGCAAGGCGGCAAAGAAGACGGTGAAAGGCACCCAGCGCCGGCCGCCCAGCGAGACCAACCCGTTCGCGAGCCGGTCGGCCCCGCCCGACTCGACGAGCAAGCCGCCCAACATCGTCCCCAACCCGATGACGATCCCGACAAAACCGAGGACTTCCCCAAAACCCTTTTCAAAGTTTTTGACGACCTCGTCAGGCTTAAGCCCGGCCAACAACCCCAACAGGATGGAGGCGATGATCAACGAGATAAACGGGTGGACCTTGAAGCGGGCCACCAAGAGGACAAGGACAACGATGGCCACCACGGCGGCCACGACGCGTAGGGTGTCTGGGGGCATGCCCGCAGCGTAGCAGGGTTCGTGGCCGTGCCAAACGGCCTCCGGGGTGGCCAATCGGCCGATCGTGCGCGCCCGCGCTCAGGCCGGAGCCAAACCGAAATGTTTGGCATGGGCGACGATGTCGTCAACCACCGCATCGAGGGGGCGGTTCTCCTCGATGATGGTGGCCTCGTCCGGCCCGGGCTCTTCCAACGCGGCAAATTGGCTGTCGAGCAACGCCCGGTTGAAGAAGTGGCCTTTGCGCGCCGCCAACCGCTGCGCCACTTCGTCGTGCTCGATGTGCAGGTAAAAAAAGCGCACCCCGGGCAGACCCGCCCGCAACACGTCTCGGTAAGCCCGTTTCAGCGCCGAGCACGCCAGGACGCAGGACTGGCCGGCTTCGGTCCTTTGGCGCAACGCTTCGTGTAGGTTGGCCAGCCAATCGTGCCGGTCCTCGTCCGTGAGCGGGATGCCGCGGTGCATCTTTTCCTTGTTCGCGACCGAGTGATAGTTATCGGCGTCGAGGAATTCCAACCCGAGACGCGTGGCGACGTGGGAGCCGGCCTCACTTTTGCCAGAGCCGGACACCCCGATGATGATGAGGCTGAGGGGAACGGGAGCGCCCATGGCTTAGGCCTGCGCCAAAGGGCGGACGGAGACAAGGAGAAACTGGCGGCCGAACGGGGGAGGGAACCGTTCCAGGGGCGGCCTCCGCCCGTCAGGTCTGCGTCATCCGCTTGAAGTCGTCCATGGGCGTGCGCGACATCCAGAGCATCACCATCCCGTCGCGTTCGGTGTAGGCCGTCCGCCAACCGTTCACCTCGTGCACGCCGGTGGGCAGCGCCCCCGAGCCTAACGCCGCCCGCGAAATGACGACGAGGTGTAGATAATCACCGTTGGACAGTTTAAAACAGGTTAAGGAAACGTTGTGCCCTCGCCAACCGGTGACGCGGCAGCCTGCCGTCGGCACCGTGCGCAAGGGATCCGGCAAATCCGGCGCGGTCGGTCCGTTCCGTTGGGAGATGAACGCCTGAGTTTCCGCAAACCTCCGCGTCTCCAAATCCAGATACGGTGCAGGTTTCCGGTCAACCATCGTCAGGGCGGCATTTTGGAAATCCGCTTGGCGCGAAGCCCCCCACGGTCCCAGCGTGGCCAGGGTCGCGAACACCAGCACGGCGGCAGCCGCCAACGGCAGCACCCAACGGCGGAACGGCACCACCACGGACCGCGGGCGCGCGGCGGGCGCGCCGGCCAGCAGAGAGGCGCGCAACGCAGCCGGCGGTTCGATGGTTCTCAACGCGGAGATGAGGCCCTCGTCGAAACGGCGCTGTTCTTCCAGCCAACGGCCGAGCGCCGGGTCCTGACGGGCCTGGGCAAGCGCTTCCGCGAAGATCGGGTCAAGTGCGTCGGCCCCGTTCGGCCGATAAGCGCTGAGCACCACTTTGGCCTGTTCGTTATCCATCGGACCTCCCCGTCTGCGGTGGCAGCGGCACAACCTTGGAATCTCCCCGCCCGCGGAGGTCGGCCAAGCAAGCCCGCAGCTGTTCTTTGCCGCGCGACAACCGGGACATCACCGTGCCGATCGGCACCTCCAGGATTTCGGCGATCTCGCGGTAGGATAGCTCGCTTAGGTAAAACATCTTCAACGCGGTTTGGAAGGTCTCGTCGACACGGTCGAGCGCCTCCAAAATCGTGTGTGCGTCGGCGCTGGTGGCGCCAGTCGCGCCGGCGGTTGGAGGGTCGTGTCGGCCCGACTCAAACTCCACCTCAGGATGGCTGGCGCGGTGACGAGCGCCCTTCAGGAACTCGCGCCGCAACGTGGTAAACAGCCAGCTTTTCACCTTGTCTTGCTCGCGGATGGCGTTTCTGTGCTGCGCCAAGACCAAAAACGCCTGTTGGGTAAGGTCCGCGGCCTCGGTTTCATTGCGCGCCAGCGAGTAGGCGAAACGGTAGAGCGGCTGGTAGAACGCTGCCACTACCGCCTCCAAATCTACCGAATTGCCGGACATGCGTGGGTGCGCCCGCGTTGCCGTACGCGCTTGGCGCGTTGGGGGCAAAAACGGAGCGTAGGGGAGAGTAACGGACGGTCGCGTTTATTCCAGGCGTTCCTCACCGCGCGAACCAACCGGACGCGACCGGCGCCAGCATGACGTAGCTCTGGGCCACGAGCAGGCTGGTGACGAAAAAGAAAAGGATCTCCTCCACGGGCAGACGTCCCCGCCACTTCCAGCCAAGGGTTTGACTCTCGTCGAAGTCCCAGATGCCGTGTCGCACCGCGACCAGGTCAGCTGCGCTCAGCCACAACCCGACCGTCCCGGTCGCCAGGGCAAGGGTCACTCCGTTGGCCAGAATGGCTGGCGCGGCGTTGGTCAACTGCAGCGCAAGGACGGGTCCGAACAAAAACTGGTGGTGGTAGAGTTTGTGCGCGCGCCGAGGAAAGCCCCGGCGCGACCAAAGGCCCACCGCGAGCCAAGCGAGCGCCAAGCAAAGGAGGGTCAGCAGCACGCCCGGTGCGCGGAGGTCGGGGTTTTCGGCGCGGCGCAAGCGGCCAGGACCCGCCAAACCATGGCAAAAGAGGAGCACTTCCGCGCTTTGCACGACGAAAAATAGGTATTCCTCCACCGGCAACAGCCAGATCCGGAAGAAATACTTCTGATCCGGAAAATCCCAGATGCCGCGGTGCACGGCGTAGTTGTCCCACGGGGTGGTGAAGGCGACGACGATGGCCAGGATCACGGCGAACGTGGCCAGCGTCGCGGCGTTCCAGGCGGCGAAGCAGGAAACGGCGGCGGCGATGGCCAACAAGGGCCCGTTGAAGCGGTAATGGAATTGGCTGTAGGTCAATCGTCGTGCTTTCGCCGGCGGCGCGGACGCTGCGGGTTTCGTGTCAGTACGACGGAGAGGCGCGTTTCGCCTCACCGGGCGATCGGGTTCGCTGCACGACGGGCATGGTCTTCGTCAACCGGCCACGGCTGACGGCCGCCCGGCGGGCCCCCGCCGTGCTTCCCTCCCCCCGTGCAGTTGATAATTGTGATGGAAATTAGAAAAAATTGGGCATTAGGCTCTACGCCTTATGCAAAAACTACCCATTGGTGTCATTGCCTGCAGCCTCATCGTTACCCTCAGTCCCGCCATGGTGCCCTTCGGCCGTGAGACCTACCGCCACCTCGACGACCCCAGCGTCAGCTCGGTCGGTACGGCGCACGTGGACGCTGGCGTGGCACGCACGACCGGTGCGCTCACGCCCTGGCAGCCGGAAATCTTGACGGCGTTCGTGATGCCCTTCCGGCCGCGGCGGGCTACCGCCTTCGTGATGCCCTTCCGGCCGCGGAGGTCGACGGCGTTCGTGATGCCCTTCCGGCCGCGGCGGACCTTGCAAGGCTAACCGGTCAATCCCCCCCGCAACGCGCCCCGGCCCGGAAAGCCGGGGTGGGCGTTGCCGCACCCGGCCCTTGGGCCCTACGGTTCGACGAAGCTGATGTGCGCCGCCACGATCCTCCAAGCCCCGTCGACGGCGCGGATCACCAAGGAGGAGGTGCCGACCGTCTTACCGCCTTTCTGGCGGAGGGTCCACCACGTCACCGCCAAGTAGACCCCGGACTGGATGTTCTGGATCTGGGTCCGGTCAGGGGCAATGAAACCCATCTCGTCGGGGGTCACAAATCCGCGTTTGTAAAGGCTCTGGACGGTTTGCCAGCCGCGGGCAGTCTCGCCATCGTCGATGACAAGCAAGCTTGGGTCGTTCCAAAAACATGCCATGTAGCCGTCGATGTCGTGCGCGTTCCAGCGATCCAAGAGGCGCAACAAAAAGGTGTAGATCTCCTGCTCCTCGGTTTTCGCGCCGGCGGTTTCCGGCGTGATCGAGTCGAAGAAACCCGGTGCCGCCGCCCGCGCGCTGGCGATGCAGACGACGAGGGCAAGGGCGATCGATGAAGAAATCCTTTTCACCGGAGACATGCCTAGGAATTTCCAGCGATAGCAAAATGGACGACGAGTGCCAGCATTTATTCAGAATTGCCATACGCCATTACCCGATCGGACCACCTCGAATCCCCAGACCGGCGACCATGCCGTCCGTTCCCTGACCGCACCGCCGAAACTTCCGCCCGACAAACCGAGAAAAAGCGCTTGTCTCCCGGCGGCGGTGGACGGACGTAAACCGACCCATGCAACCGCCACCTCCCTACGACCCGCGGCAACATTCCGCTCCCTTGGTGGACGGCCCCGAACGTGCCTTCAGCCGCGGCATGCTCTACGCCGTCGGCTTCAAAAAAGAGGATTTTCAGAAAAGCGTCGTCGGGGTGGCTTCGACCTGGAGCATGGTGACGCCGTGCAACATGCACATCGACGGCTTGGCCCGCGCCGCCGCCGCGGCGGTCGATGGCGCCGGGGGCAAAGCCGTGATCTTCAACACGATCACGATCTCCGACGGCATTTCCATGGGCACGGAGGGTATGAAGTACTCGTTGGTGTCGCGCGAGATCATCGCGGATTCCATCGAAGCCGTGGGCGGGTGCGAAGGCTTTGACGGCATCGTCGCCATCGGCGGCTGCGACAAGAACATGCCAGGTTGCCTGATGGCGCTGGCGCGGCTGAACCGGCCGTCGGTTTTCGTCTACGGCGGCACGATTTTGCCCGGCTGCCTCCAGGGCAAACCTGTCGATTTGGTCTCGATCTTCGAGGCCGTTGGCGCGCACTCCAACGGCCGCATCTCCGATGCAGAACTGGAGGCCGTGGAGAGTTGTGCGATCCCCGGGCCGGGTTCGTGCGGCGGCATGTACACCGCCAACACCATGGCGTCAGCGATCGAAGCGCTCGGCATGAGCCTGCCCAACTCCTCGGCGCAGGCGGCAGTCTCCCGCGAGAAGTTGGCGGACTGCGCCGCGGCAGGCGAGGCGGTGCTCGCGTTGCTCAAGCGGGGGATCCGGCCCTCGGACATCCTGACCAAGGAAGCGTTTGAGAACGCCATGACGACGGTCATCGCCTTGGGCGGTTCCACCAACGCCGTGCTCCACCTGCTGGCCATCGCGCACGCCGCCGGGGTGGACCTTAAACTCGACGATTGGACCCAAGTCGGCCAACGCGTGCCGGTGCTCGCCGACCTTAAACCCAGTGGCCAGCACCTCATGTGGGATCTCGTCCAGATCGGCGGGATCCGGCCCTTGATGCGGACCTTGTTGGACGAAGGACTCCTCTACGGCGACTGCCTAACGGTGACCGGCAAGCCCTTACGGGACAACTTGGCGGATGTCACACCGTATCCGGCGGGTCAAACCGTGGTGCGCCCCTGGCAGGACCCGATCAAACCGGACAGCCACTTGGTCGTGCTTTACGGGAGTCTGGCACCGGGCGGGGCCGTGGCCAAGATCTCCGGGAAAGAAGGTCTGCATTTCGAGGGCAAGGCGCGGGTGTTCGAATCGGAGGAGATGGGCATGCGCGCCATCCTCGATGGTGCCATCGGCAAAGGCGAAGTCGTCGTGATCCGGTACGAGGGCCCGCGCGGCGGCCCCGGCATGCGCGAGATGTTGAGCCCGACCTCAGCCATCATGGGCAAGGGCTTGGGCAAAGACGTCGCGCTCATCACCGATGGCCGGTTTTCCGGTGGTAGCCACGGGTTCGTCATCGGGCACATCACGCCGGAAGCCCACGCCGGCGGGCCCCTCGCCGTGGTGCACGATGGCGACCGCATCGTCATCGACGCCGAAGCGCGCCGCATCGACCTGGACGTGCCCGCAGCGGAAATGGCGGCACGGCTCGACGCATGGCGCCAGCCGGAGCCGCGTTACACCCGCGGCGCGCTGGCGAAGTACGCCCGGCAGGTCAGTTCGGCATCCCTCGGCGCGGTCACCGACGGTTGAGAAAGCCCAAGGCGATCCCGCCTGCGGGACCGCGGCCGCGGGACCGTCAGGCAGGCACGACGCCCAGGGCAGCCACCCCACCGGGTCCCAAGGTGACGGCCGCC
>CAXUNV010000277.1:0-6421 GCA_964252355.1 uncultured Chthoniobacterales bacterium
TCCTTGCCCGCGGTGGGGCGAAGACCCAGGCGGCTGAGTCGAGCGGCCCTCTGGGGTGTGCGGCCGCCGGCTGGTCTGAGCCGGTGAGGCACGACCCCGCAAGCTGCCGGCAGGCGTCAAGGTGACGGATGCCCCAACGGCAGGTTGGGGGTCTTCGCCCCACCGCCGGCAAAGAGGCGGGCTGGCCGGGTTTTCGCCTCACCGGCGTAACCCAGGTACCGGCAACCGCGAACCATCCACCGCACGAAGTGCCCGGCTCCCACCTCAAAACGTCAGGGTCGACCGGACGCCCAAAACCACCGCGCTACGCAAGCTCACCGAGGTGCCGGGGTGCAGCACCCACTGCAGGTCGGGTTGCAGTTGCCAGTTGTCGCGCAGCGGATAGCTGTAGAACCATTCCAGGGCAAACTCCGCGCCCGGGTTGGATGCCGGCACCCCGTGAGTTGAGGCAAACCGGTCGGCCGCCCGGATTCGGTCACTCACGCGGTTGACGGCCAGCCCGAAGCCGAACCGGTCGTTGGTCGCACCACGGACGAAGATGCCGTCGTAGACGGCGCCAGCCTCGGTGGACAACGAGATGAAGTTGCGATCCGCCGGCACCCAAAGCCCGCGAACGAAAGCCGAGAGGCCGTACGGAGATCCGGGGCCATCGCGGAACACCCGCTCCGCCCAGAGCGCGTAGACGCCGAAATCACCGCTCAACCGACGCTCCCCGCGGCCGTCTTCTCCCGCAACGCCCAAGTCGCCGAGCCGCGCCTCGTAAGCATCCCGAAAGCGTTCCGTGTGGTAAAACCCGCCGAGGATCACGTGACCCGTCCCGAGGTGAAAACCGGCAGGTTTGGGCGGAGAGACCGGGAGCCGCCGGTCCGGCGCAGCCTCGGGATCCTCCTTGAGAAAGTCGAGGGACAACTCGCTGATGAGGAGCACGCCCGTGCCCAGGTTGAGGTGGAAATCGACCCCGTGCGGGTTGTAAGGGCTCTCGCGCGGGGCGAAAGGCGCCAGCGAAGCCAAGCCGCCGCCTGGGGCGGAATTGCCGTCGAACGCGGCGGTCCGCCAAGTGGCCTTGACGGCCCGGTCGTCGCCTGCATCCAGTTCGAGGCGCGCGCCCAGGGCCGTGAACGGGTAACCCGGGTACGGCAAGTTCCCGCTGAACGCAACCGCCGCACCGTAAGCGCCGTTGAGGAAGGACGCAGCCGTCGGGTTGGAATCAAATTCCAAGTCTGCCCCCATTTGACCCACCCGGACCGACCCCGTGAGGCGGCCGGCCTGGAAAGCCTTTTGCAGCCAGAGTTCGTACAGGCGCACCGCATTATAGGCGGCGTTGTTGTCGATGCCGCCGACGTCGCCCACGTAGCGGGCGGAGGCGTTCGTGCCGTACGGATAGTAGCCTGAGGCGTGCAACGTCCAACCGGTCAGCGCGTCAGATTTGCAGAACGCGGCCAAGTCGACGTCGAGCATCGTCTTGAGCAGGCCGGCCGGCGCGACACCCGTACGCACGCCGCCGCGCAGGCTGGCATAACCGTCGACCGTCCACTCTCCAGTCAGCGCCACTCCCTGGTGGTCCATCCAGGTGCGCACCGGTGAGGGCAACGAGGCTTGGAGCGCGCCGCCAAGGGCCGCGGCTTCGTCCGCCGCCTGGAGCACCCCCGGGAAGACCAGCAAGGTCGCCGAAACCCGACCCCAAACCCGCGCCCTGTCTGCCCAACCGGTCGGCCGGCGCGTATGCCCTCCTTACAAATTCCCAATCAAGATGCCCACAAGGAACACCAGAAACCCACCCAGGACGACTTGGAAAACGGCCGAGAGCAGCGGCGTGTCCATGTACCGGTTCCGGATCCAAGCGATGACGCCGAGTTCCAAGGCGACCACGGCCACCGCGATCCAAGTGGCGATCCAAAAATTCGGACACAGGTAGGGCAGCGTGTGCCCGATGCCTCCCAGGGTCGTCATGCCGCCGCAAACCGCTCCCCTGGTCCAAGGACGGCCGCGGCCGCTCAGCACGCCGTCGTCGGAAAGGGCTTCGGCAAAACCCATGCTGATCCCGGCCCCCACCGACGCCGCCATGCCGACCAAGAACGCCGTGAAGGAGCTGTGCGTGGCAAACGCCGCCGCGAACACCGGCGCCAAGGTCGAGACTGATCCGTCCATCAGGCCCGCCAAGCCCGGCTGCACGACCTGGAGGACGAACATCTTGCGCTCCAGTTCGGCGTCGCGCTCCGGCCGTGACAGGAAGGGTTTGGCCCCGCCCTGGCCACGACCGGAGGTGGTGGTGGCGCGCACGAACTCCGCTTGAGCCGGACTCTTGCGCGCGGAAAGACCGTGCACGCACATGAGTTGGCGCAGTTGCGCCTCCTGGCGCTGCCGCATCGTCAGCAGAACCGACGCGGCCTCCGGGCTCTCCGCCCGGATGCGCTCGGCCAACTCGGCGTACCCGCGGGCGTGTTGCTCCTGCAAGGCGAGCGCGGCCTCGAACGGATCGGTTTTGGCTGCGGCGGTGGGAGACGTGCCCATCATGAAACCATGGCGCAAGGAGGAAAGTCTGTCGCCTGAAACTCGGCCAGTCGAGAAACTGAGAACGGAACGCAGCAGGGTGTCACGGCCTAGGCCGGCCGCTTCCAGATCGGTTTTCTCTACCCATCCGTTTCCGCGGCCTTTGGGGCGAACGCCCTCGTACCCTGGCCGAAAAGACCGCCCGGCGGGGTCGCCGGGCGGCCTTCCGTCATCGCTGGTCTGGCGGTGCCGAAGCCGTTTAACTGCAGCCTTGGGAGGTGCCGCACTCGGTGCACACGCCGCAAGCGCCGGCCCGGATCACTTTGGTGCTGCCGCAGTTCGAGCAACTCATGCCCATGTACATGTTGCCTAGCGCTTCGCGCACCCTTTCGGCGTGCGTCTCACCGTGGGCGTGGCCGTTCCCGTTGGTCAGCAGCGCCGGCGTCCCTTCCGAATTGGCCCGGTTGGTGATCACGTCGATGATCTCTTTTTCGGCGGTGCGCGGCAGTTCCGACACCGGGCGGTTGACGGCCTTGCGCTCGATGTCTGGGATCTCCTTCATCGGCAGGTCCGGCTGGGAGCGGCTTGGGCTGGTCGCTTCCTTGTACCCTTTGATGAACTGGCAACCGAGCCAGCGGAAGACGTAGTCGGTGATGCTCGTCGCGTTGCGGATGTCCGGGTTTTTGGTGAAGCCGCTCGGTTCGAACCGCTGGAACGCGAACTTCTTCACCAAGCTCTCCAGCGGCACGCCATATTGCAGCGCCAACGAGGTCAACGTCGCCACGGTATCCATCAAGCCGCCAATCGTGCTCCCCTCCTTGGCCATCTGGATGAAGAGTTCTCCCGGTTGGCCGTCCTCGTATAAACCGACGGTGATGTAGCCTTCGTGCCCGGCGATCTCGAATTTGTGCGTCAGCGAGACGCGCGTTTCCGGCATCCGGTGCCGCAGCGGCAGCTGGGCTTTCGCCCGCAACCCCTCCAACTCCCGCTCCAAGTCCGCGACCCGGGCGTTCACCCCGGCCGTTTCGGCCCGCGCCGCCACCAGCGTCTCCTCCCCGCCGTCCGTCCCCATGTCCTTCGTCTTCTTCGTGTTCAGAGGAGCCGAACGCTTGGAGCCGTCGCGGTAGATCGCGATGGCTTTAAGGCCCATGCGCCACCCTTCGATGTAGGTCTTCATGATCTCCTCAACCGTCGCTTCGTTCGGCAGGTTCACGGTTTTGGAGATGGCCCCGCTCAGAAACGGCTGGCACGCCGCCATCATGCGCAGGTGACCGAGGTAATGGAGGCTCCGCTTGCCTTTGTAGGGCTTGAACGCGCAATCGAACACCGGCAGGTGCTCCGGCCGCAACCCGCTGCTCACCGTCACTTTCGTCTCCGGCACGACCACGTCTTCGATGGTGTCGTGCTCGTTGATGTGGGCCAAGATCCTCTCGATCTCGGCGGCGGCGTACCCGAGCTTTTCCAAAGCGGGGCGCACCGTCTGGTTGACGATCTTGAGCATGCCACCGCCAGCCAGCAACTTGTACTTCACCAGCGCGATGTCGGGCTCGATCCCCGTGGTGTCGCAATCCATCAGGAAACCGATGGTCCCCGTCGGCGCCAGCACCGTGACCTGTGCGTTGCGGTAGCCGTGGGCTTCCCCGGCCGCCAACGCCTGGTCCCATACGGCCGTCGCTTCGGTTTTGAGCCTGGCGAATTCCGGCACCTCGGCGATGTGGTCGCAGCTTTCGCGATGCAGGCGGATCACCTGGAGCATCGATTCAACGTTGTCTTCCCGCACCGGGTTAGGCACGCCCGTGGCCCGCGCGTCTTCGTAGCCGGGGAACGGCCCCACTTCCTGAGCCAAACGCGCGCTGTGCAGGTAGGCCTGACCGGTCATCAGCGCGGTGATGCTGCCCGCCAAGGCGCGCGCCTCGTCGGAGTCGTAGCCGAAACCGTAGCTCATCACGAGCGCGCCGAGGTTGGCGAAACCGAGGCCGAGCGTCCGGAAAATGTGGCTGTTTTCGGCGATTTCCTTGGTGGGATAGCTGGCGTTGTCGACCAGGATCTCTTGGGCGGTGATGAACAGGCGGACCGCCGAGCGGAACCGGGCCGCGTCGAACGTGCCGTCCGCCCGCTTGAACTTCAGGAGGTTCAACGACGCCAAATTGCAGGCGGTGTTGTCTAGAAAAAGGTATTCCGAACAAGGGTTGGTCGAGTTTTGACGTCCCGTCCCCTTGCAGGTGTGCCACCGGTCGATGGTCGTGTCGAACTGCATGCCGGGGTCGCCGCACACGTGCGTGCCTTCCGCCACTTTCTGGAGCAAGGCGCGCGCTTCTTTACGCTCGCAGCGCTGGCCGTCCGTCACGCGGTAGGTCCACCACTCCCGGCCATCCACGGCGGCCTGCATGAACTCGTCGCTAACCCGGACCGAGAGGTTCTCGTTTTGGTACATGATCGAGCCGTAGGCCTCGCCGTTGTAACTGCCGTCGTAACCCTGCTCGATCAACGCCCACGCCTTCTTCTCTTCCTTCGTCTTGGCCTCGATGAACTCCTCGATGTCCGGGTGCCAATCCTTGAGCGTGTTCATCTTCGCCGCGCGCCGCGTTTTGCCGCCGCTTTTCACGACGTTCGCGACTTGGTCGTACACTTTCAGGAAAGAGAGCGGACCGCTCGGTTTGCCGCCGCCGCTCAGCTTCTCCCGCGTGCTGCGCAGCGTCGACAGGTCGCTGCCCGTGCCGCTGCCATATTTAAACAGCATCGCTTCGCTCTTCGCCAAGCGCATGATGTCCTCCATCGTGTCGTCCACCGATTGGATGAAGCACGCGGACGCTTGCGGATGGACGTACTGGCTCGGCGCGCGCTCCGCTTGGTTCGTCGCCGCGTTGAAGTGGTAATTGCCCTGACCGCGATCCTCCCCGACGCGGTACTGCTGGTACAAACCGACGTTGAACCAGACGGGGCTGTTGAACGCGCCGTGCTGGTGCAGGCAGAGCCAGCTCAGCTCGTCGTAGAACACTTCGGCGCTCGCCGAGTCAGCGAAGTAACCGCCTTGGCGGCCCCAATCAGCGATGGTCCGCGTCACCCGATGCACCAACTGGCGCACCGAATTCTCCCGGCCGCCCCGGTACGGGTCCGTGCCGTTGGCCACGTCGCCATAAAAGTACTTGGAGACGGCGATTTTGGTCGCCAAGGCGCTCCACGCTTTCGGCACTTCGACGTTCTCCTGCCGGAAGATGACTTTGCCGGCGTCGTCCGCGATTTCGGCCGTCCGTTGGTCCCATTCCACCTCGTCGAAGGGCGACACGCCATCGCGGCTGAAAACCCGTTCAAACCGAAGCCCGGCCCGTTTAGGCGCGCCCTTCCGCCGTCCACGCACCTTAAGATCTTCCGTCCTTACGCCAGTTTTAAGTTTAATCATCTGAGGCCTTCTTCGTTCTGGTTGCTCAATAACTTGTCGGTAACTCTGCAAAACCTGTCCAATAACCTGTGCCGAACCTGTCAATTCCAGCGCACAACCTCATCATATTGGACCACTGTCAGCGATTAAACACTATATGTTGTGGATGGCAAGCAAAACAGGTTCGCTTTTCCCTGAACGGCAGGTCGGGGCATTGGGCGGCTTGAAAAGGCCAAAGACCACAGCGCAAAAGCCAAAAAGGAAGCGCGGGCGGGACGCTGGCGACCGGGGGCGGGCCACCCGTCGGAGAAGGGCCGGAGCGCGCCTCACGGCGGCCTGCGCCGAAACAGGGGAGCGCGGGCGTCCCGCCCGTTCCGAAGGCGGACAAGCGCCACGGTAGCGCCAACATATCGGAGCCAAAAGGCGGCGCCCGCATCGCCGATTACGGACGAGGCCCGCCCGCATCCCCGGCCCGCAGCGCTTCGCGCAGCGAGGCGGGCGGGGCTTCGCCGCGGCCGGCCCGACCGCCTTTCCCGTCACGGCCAAAGCATT
>CAXUNV010000278.1:0-6402 GCA_964252355.1 uncultured Chthoniobacterales bacterium
GGGCGCGGGGTCCCCCAGGGGCGCGCGCGGGGCCCCTTGGCCCCGCGCCGTCGCCCGGTTTGCCCAACACCCCGTCAATCCATACCAAACGGGCACGGCCGTCCAGCCCGATCGCACCCGCACCCCCGATGGACGGCCCGGTCTTTAGGGGAGCACGGGCGTCCCACCCGTCGCGGGTCGCCCGCGTCCCGCAGCAGGGTTTCACCTGCCAAGCGTCTTGCATGACTCGCCTTGCCCTACCACCGTCATTAGGCGGGGTATGCGGTTCCCGCACCGGCGGAAGACCGCCGCTTTTCCAAGCACAAAAGAAAGCCGTCAGAGGACTACGGCAGCGCAAAGCACACTACCGTTGCTGCATTCCTGCCCTGGCGGGGTTCGCGTGTCTACGATCCATAGCCCCTGACGGTTTCCCACCATCCCCCACGTTATCCCGGCGGGCAACGAGGATTTGGCAGCCGGAACCGCGAGGACGCCGGTTTCGGCGGAAGGATGGAACGGCCGCAGCCGCCCACTTGTCCGTCCATTGGACCCAAGCCTGATCGGCCGGGCAGGGAAGGCACCGACGGGCGCGGCGGAGGCCATCGCGATGGGAAGGCATGAGAATTATTCCCCGCAACGTTCACGGCATCCTCGACTACGTGGTCGGGCTTCTCGTCGCCGTGTCACCCTGGTTGTTCGGTTTCGCCGACGGCGGGGCTGCCACGATTGTGCCGGTCGTCCTTGGTTTGGGAGCGTTGGCCTACAGTCTCTTCACCGCGTACGAACTGGGCGTCCTGCGCGTGATCCCGTTCGGCACCCACCTCGTTTTGGACCTCCTCTCGGGCCTCCTGTTGGCCGTCTCTCCCTGGCTCTTTGGCTTCAGTCACCACGTTTACGTGCCGCACCTGGTCTTCGGGTTGCTGGAGATCGGTGCCTCGGTCATGACCCGCAACGAACCTTTGACGGCCGTCAACCGCGTCGTGCGGCACTAACCACCACGGCGCCCCGGCGAGCGGCGGGCGGCCATCGTGCCCGCCGCCCCCGCGATCGGGGTTGAATTTTCTGCCTCCTTTCGCTCCTGTTGAGGGTGATTGGATCCTGATCTCGCCATCCTGGGCGGTTTGCCTCCCCGCGTCTACTCACTCCCGGGCACGAGCGTGCTCGGTCGCGCTGCGGAGGCCGACGTGGTGCTGGTGCATCCGGAAATCTCCCGACGGCACTGCCGGCTTTCCTGCGACGGCGATCACTGGTTTGTGGAAGACCTTGGCAGCCAGCACGGGACGTGGCTAAACGACGTCAAGATTGCCGGCCGGACCGAGCTAAAACCCGGCGATCGGCTGACCTTGGGCGCGGTAACGTTGGGGTTTGGAACGCCTCGCGTCGCCGACGCGCCGGCCGAAGGCGGCGACGAGCCCGGCAAGGGCCGGATGCGCATCGGCGGGCAGCCGGCCGTCAGCGTGCCGTTGGGTCGGCCCATGGTCCTGGGCCGCGGTGAAGAAGCCGACGTGCAGCTGACCGACGCCGCCATCTCGCGGCAACACGCACGCGTCGAGCCAGGGCCGCTTGGGCACCGCATCATCGACCTGCACAGCAAGGCGGGTTCCTTCGTCAACGGCCGCCGTTTCGACGAGCACGATTTGGTGATCGGCGACCAAGTCCAGATCGGCTCCTTCTCGTTCATCTTCGACGGGCGCAAACTCGTGCGGACGCACCGGTTGTCGGTGGGACGCATCGTGGCCCGCGACCTCTCCAAACGCGGGGGCAAAACCCCCATCCTGCAAAACGTCGATTTCGTGGCTGAACCCGGCCAGTTTTTGGGCATTCTCGGTCCGAGCGGTGCCGGCAAGACCACCCTGCTCAACGCCTTGAGCGGCCTCCGGCCCGCCGACTCGGGGCGCATCGTGGTCGACGGCACCGATTACTACGCGCATTTGGACGATCTGCGGTCGCTGTTCGGGTACGTGCCGCAGGACGACATCGTCCATCCCGAACTGACGGTCTGCCAAGCGTTGACCTTCGCCGCCCGCCTCCGTCTGCCCGCGGGCACGCCGCGTCCCGCGATGCGGACCTTGGTGGACCACACCATGGCCAACCTCGGTTTAACCGAACGCGGTGACCTCCCGATCGGGCAGCTCTCGGGCGGCCAGCGCAAGCGGGTGAGCGTGGCCGTCGAGTTGCTCAGCCGGCCACCGCTGCTCTTCTTGGACGAACCGACTTCTGGCCTGGATCCGCTTTCCGAATTCAAGCTGATGGAGCTGCTCCGGCGGCTCGCGGATACCGGCTGCACCGTCGTCTGCACGACGCACGTGATGGAAAACGTCTACCTGATGGACGGCATCGCGGTGATGCTGAACGGGCGCTTGATCTTCCAAGGCACGCCTGAAGCGGCCCGGGAACGGTTTCGCGTGAACCGGCTCAGCGGCTTGTTCGACGCGTTGGAGGGTTACAGCGGCGCGACCTTGCCCGACAGCGTGTCCGGACGGATGGAAACCGCGGAACCGGTCACCCGGCCGCGCGTGTTGCCGCGACCGGTTCGACGCGCGTTTGCGTTGCCCATCCTCCTGCAACGGCAGTTCGCCATTTTCCGGGCGGACGTGAAAAACGGGCTCATCGTGGTCGGCCAACCCCTCCTGATCGGTGCTTTGGTGGCTTGGGTCAGTCAATCTGCGCCGTTGACGCAGTTCTTCGCGTACATCGCCACGCTTTGGTTCGGGTGCAGCAACTCCGCGCAAGAGATCGTGCGGGAGCTGCCGATCTACCGTCGGGAACGTCTGGTCGGCCTGCGCCGGTTCAGCTATCTGGTCTCCAAGTTCGTCTGGATGGGCGGACTCACCTCCCTCCAAGTACTGCTCCTTTTTTGCGTGCTGACCTTTGCGACCGGCGGGCGAGAAGGCGTTTGGCCGTTGCGGCTCGCCAGCTTGGTGTTGCTGGCGTTCGCCGCAACCGGCATCGGCCTCACGTTGTCCAATCTCGCCAGGTCTGCGCTGCAAGCCGTCATGCTCGTGCCGATGGTGCTGATCCCGCAGATCCTCTTTTCCGGGTTCACGGTGCGAACCGGCGACATGCCGGCCGCCGTGCTGACCGTGAGCCGGCTTTTCCCGAGCTTTGCCGCGGAACGGATTTCCGACGCTTCTTTCCTGCTCGGCCAAACCATCACCGGTGAACTGCTCCGCTCGTACGACACCCCCTACCACAACCTGAACCAATGGTACCGTGCCGCCCACCACGAACGTCTGGGGACGGGGGACACGTTCAACGACCGGGGACCGGTCCTGTTCGGGTTCCTGAACTTGGCGCTTTGGACTTTGGGCGGGTTTGCCGCCTCTTACGCGCTCCTGGCCCGGAAAGAGCGGGAGTGAGGGGCAAAGCTAGGGAGGGCAAGGCGAGGCTTGCGAGACGTTGCCAAGCAAGCATCGGGGTGGGGCCGCTCCGCAGGGTGAGGGGTTGCCGTCCCTGGTTGTCGCGCCCTTTCAGGGCTGGCTCCCATCTTATGCCGCCTTCCTGGGGCTGCACCCCAAGCTCCGCCTCTTGACGCCCCTTCACGGCTCCCGAACCGGCAACCGCGCGGAGCGCGTCACCCTTATCCTTCGCTGCCCGTCTCGTCGTTCCTCTCCTCCCCCAAACCCCAGACTCCGACTTCCTGGCTTTTTCCCTTCAATTGAAAGGTCCCAAAGTCGACGAGGTTGCGCCTCCGGGGGAGCACGGTCGCGAAATCCTGCGAGAGCACCAATTTGCGGTTGAGCGTCTTCATGACCCCTTCCAAACGGAACGCGGTGTTGACCGCGTCGCCGATGATGGTTGCATCCCGCATCGCCACCTGCCCGATGTTGCTGCTGGTGACCCTGCCAAAGTGCAAGGCAATGCCCACGCGGAACCTCTCGTTCGTGGCCGGCCACGTGCGGGAGGCCGCCAGCCGCAGCAGCGTTTCGGCCGCGTCGAGGCAGGTCGCGCACTCCGTCCCCTCTTGGTCCCGGGCGGGCCAATACGCCAAGACGGCGTCACCGATGTACTTGTCGATGACGCCACCGTAGGTCTGCACCGCGTCGCCCACGTCCCGGAACCAATTGCCGATCGCCAGCGCCAACTGCCGCTCCTCCAGCTTTTCGGCCATCGTGCTGAACCCACGGATGTCGCAGACCAAAATGGCAACTGACAAAGTCGCGTGACCGCCGTCCGCGCTGATCGCCGCGAGCGTGGCGTCGACCGTGTCGCTCGGTTCCTCGTCGGGCGTCTGCTCAAAAACCAATTCGAAGTTGGCGATCCGGACACGCGCCCCGGGCTCGAGGGTCACCGGCATCACCACCCGCTGCTCGTTGACGTACGTGCCGTTCCGACTCCCCAAATCCATGATCTGATATTGGTAGCCGTTGTGGCAACGGACGATCGCGTGCTGACGGGAGACGTGGTTTCCCGGCAAGCTGAGGGTGTTGTCTGGGGTGCGCCCGATCGTCGCGGTATTGCTGACCGCCGCCTCAAACGGGCTCTCGCCGGGAGGGTAGACGCGGAACAGGGCGGGCATGGCGGGAGGTAAATGGTGCCATCTTCCCTGGACCCTGGCCAGCCTCAAGGCAACCCGTTTTCGGGCGGGCAGCCGCGGAGATCCGCCAAACGGACGTTCCAACCGGGCGAAAAGGCGTTTGACGCCCCCTGACGAGGCCTGTATCGTCGGCCCACTCCATCAAGAGTAGCGGAGGGACTGGCCCGTTGAAGCTACGGCAACCGGTCCGGCGAAAGCCGGGCGTCCAGGTGCCAAATCCAGCCCCGAGACGAATGTCCGGGGAGAGATGGTGAGCGGCACGGCGCTTTGCCTTCGCGGCTCTTGGTGGGGAGGACCATCGACCCCTGCCTTATGGACAAACGCCCTGCCTTTTCGCACCTGCGCTGTCGCGAGTGCGGCCGTCATTACGCAAAGGAAGCCATTCACGTCTGCGAATACGACTTTGGCCCGCTCGAAGCCGCGTACGACTACGAAGCCGCCTCGCTTACCCTCACCCATGAGGCCATTGCCCAGCGTCCCCGGTCGATGTGGCGCTACCGCGAACTTCTGCCGATCGATGGGCAGCCTTCCGTCGGGCTCAACACCGGTTTCACCCCGCTGGTCCGCGCCAAACGCTTGGCCGAGCGGCTCGGCGTCCGCGAACTTTACATCAAGAATGACGCCGTCAACCACCCCACCCTCTCCTTCAAGGACCGGGTCGTCTCCGTCGCCCTGACCCGGGCCAAAGAGCTGGGGTTTGACACCGTGGCGTGTGCCTCCACTGGCAACCTCGCCAACTCGGTGGCCGCGAACGCTGCGGGCGCGGGACTGCGTTCGTTCGTCCTGATCCCGTTCGATTTGGAGCCGAGTAAGATCGTCAACTCCCTCGTGTACGGCACGCGGGTGGTCGGCGTCCGCGGCGCGTACGACGGGGTCAACCGGCTCTGCTCCGAAATCGCGGGCAAACACCGGTGGGGTTTCGTCAACGTCAACCTACGTCCCTATTACGCCGAAGGGTCAAAGACCGTCGGGTTTGAAATCGCGGAGCAATTGGGTTGGAGACTGCCGCAGCACACGGTGGTTCCCATGGCGAGCGGCTCGCTGCTCACCAAAGTCCACAAGGCTTACCAGGAGTTCAGTGCGTTGGGGTTGGTGGAAGGGGGTCCGGCCCGCATCCACGGGGCGCAAGCCAGCGGCTGCGCGCCCATCGTTACCGCCATTAAAAACGGCACGGACGTGGTGCGGCCCGTGCCCAAACCGCAAACGGTCGCAAAGTCCCTTGCCATCGGCACACCCGCCGACGGCTACTACGCGATCCGGGTGATGCAGGAGACCGGCGGCACGGGCGAAGCCGCTTCCGACGTCGAGATCATCGACGGCATCAAACTGTTGGCCGAGACCGAGGGCATCTTCGCGGAAACGGCCGGCGGTGTGACCGTGGCCTGCGCCAAAAAGCTGATCGAAGCCGGCGCCATCCCGCGCGACGAGAGCGTCGTGCTCTGCATCACGGGCTACGGCCTGAAAACCCAGGAGGCGCTCGCCGGCCAAGTCGGGCAGCCCGACGTCATCGCGCCGACCCTGCGCGAGTTTGAAACCCTGCTCGACCGCGAAAACTTTTCCCTAACCAACTGAGCCCATGTCTGTCCCCGTTCGCATCCCCACTCCCCTGCGCAAATTGACCGACAACCAAGAAGTCGTCCAAGTCGAGGGCGCCAACGTCCGCGAGGTCCTCGACGGCTTGGAGACGGCCTTTCCCGGCTTGAAAGAACGCATCTGCGACGAGCACGACCGGGTGCGTCGCTTTGTGAACGTCTTCGTGAACGACGAAGACATCCGGTTCCTTCAAGAATCAGAAACGCCGGTCAAAGCCGGCGACGAGATCAGCATCGTGCCCGCCATCGCGGGCGGGTAGGCCATCATCGTGGTTTGTGCGGCGCGGACGGGCG
>CAXUNV010000279.1:0-6400 GCA_964252355.1 uncultured Chthoniobacterales bacterium
GCGTTGGTTTCGGTGGTGGCGGGGGCGTTGCTCGCCCGGCGGATGCGGGGCGAAGCCGGCGTGGTCGGAGCCACCAGCATCGGCGACGGCGGCACCTCGACGGGCGCGTTCCACGAAGGGCTGAATTTCGCCGCGGTGGAGAAGCTGCCGTTGGTGGTGGTCGTCACCAACAACCAATACGCCTACTCCACCCCGAACTCGCGCCAATTTGCTTGTCACGACTTGGTGGACCGCGCGCTTGGCTACGGCGTGGAAGGCTACTCGATGGACGGCACCGACCTGCAGGAGTGCCTAGAAGTGACCGCGCACGCCGTCGAGCGCGCCCGGCGCGGGCATGGCCCCCAAATGATCGTCGCGAGCTGCTTGCGCCTTTCCGGCCACGCCGAACATGACGACGCCAATTACGTCGATCCGGCCTTGTACGCCGGGCCGGTGGGGCGGGATTGCCTGGAGGTGGCTGAGGCGCAACTGCTGGACCGCGGCTGGGCTGATCAGGCAACCATCGGGCGGTGGCGGGATGACGCGCGTCGGCAGGTCGACGAAGTGATCGCCAAAGTACAGGTGGAACCCGCACCCGATCCGCAGACCGAAGACTGGTCGCCTTACGCCACTAAACATTTTGCGACCCGGTTCGCGCGCCGATGAGCGTCACGTACCTGGACGCGATCCGCGAAGCTCAAGCCGCGGCGTTGCGCGACGATCCGCGCGTGTACATCTACGGGCAGGACGTGGGTGCCTTCGGCGGTGCGTTCAAGGCGACCAAAGATTTGGCGCAACGATTTCCCGGACGCGTGCTCGATTCACCCATCAGCGAAGACGCCATGGTAGGTAGCGCGATCGGCGCCGCCATTGAAGGCATGAGGCCGGTGGTCGAGATGCAGTTTGCGGACTTTTCGTCGATCGTGAACCAAGCCGCCACCTTGTACTGGCGCACCGGTGTCCCTTGCCCGATTACCGTGCGGTTGCCGTCCGGCGGCAACCCGGGGAGCGGCCCGTTCCACAGCCAGAACCTCGAGGCGATCTACAGCCATTTTCCCGGTTTGGTGGTGATGACGCCGGCGACCGTGGAAGATGCGTACACCATGCTGCGGGAGGCCGTGGCCTTGGATGATCCCGTGATCTTCTGTGAGCATAAATTCTTGTATAACCGCCTGAAGGCGGACCGATTACCTGACGGCAATTTGCCTACGGGCCAAGCGCGGGTAAGCCGCGTCGGGCGGGATCTGACCTTGGTGTCTTATAGCGCCATGCTGCACGAGGCGCTGGCAGCGGCCGAACTCCTGGCCCGCGAAGGGATTGAGGTGGAAGTCGTCGACCTGCGTTCCGTGAAGCCGTTGGACCTCGACACGGTACTGGACTCGGTGGCACGCACCGGACGCTTGG
Source organism: uncultured Chthoniobacterales bacterium (assembly GCA_964252355.1). Lineage (GTDB taxonomy): Bacteria > Verrucomicrobiota > Verrucomicrobiia > Chthoniobacterales > JAFAMB01 > CAXUNV01. Next base: position 1,384 of record CAXUNV010000279.1, read on the forward strand.
CTTGCGCGGGAGAGGCTTGGCCGTGGGGCGGCGTAACGGCCGAGGTGCTGGCGGGCGTCGCCGCCCGGGGGTTTACCTATTTGGACGCGCCGCCCGTGCGCATCAACAGCCTTGACACGCCCGTTCCCTATCACCCGGTCCTCTGGGCCGCGCACAAACCCTCCGTAGACGCCATCTGCCGAGACGTTCGGGCGCTTGCCCGTTGGTAAAAGTTGCCGTTCTACCCTTATGCCCTCCGTCCCGATCGTCATGCCCCAACTTGGGGAGAGCATCGCCGAAGCCACCATCGTGCGGATCCTCGTCACGCCCGGTCAAAGCGTCGAAGCCGAAGAGGAGATTTTGGAAGTGGAGACTACCAAGGCCGTCATGGGCGTGACGACCCCCTGTGCGGGCACGGTGCTTTCGCTCGGCATTGAGGTCGGGCAGACGTGCCCGATCGGTGCCGTACTCGGATACATTTCGTCCGAGGTGGAAGCGGACGGGGCGTTCTCGCCGTCGCTCCTTGGGTTGAATGGACAGCACGGCGGCCCGCCCTCCGCCGTTCCCACCATCTCGCCAGCGGCTCAACCGGCTGATCCCGTCCCATACGCCAAACCGCCACCTTCGGCTGGGGCGTTCTCGTCACCGAGGGTCCGGGCACTTTTGGATGACGCCGGACTGCACCCCTCGGAGCTCGAGCTGATCTCCGGCACGGGCAAGGATGGGCGCGTGACGGCCGAAGACGTGGAACGGCACGTGGCAAGTCTGGACCGCTTGTCGGGGCAGGACTGTTCGCCCCTACGCCTCGGGGTGGCTGACGCCATGCGTCGGAGTTGGAGCCGGCCCTTGGCCACCGTGGGTGCGGCACTCAACCTTGAACCGATCCTGGCACACCGGAAGACCTCGGGGGTCGGTCCAGCCCTTTACGCGGTGCGCGCCCTCGGTTTGGCTTTGGGCGAGACGCCCGCGCTGGCCGCCCGCTTTTTCGGCAGCCGACTGATGTTGCCGGCAAGCATTGACATTGGCGTCGCCGTCGAGGTGGAAGATGGGGTGGTCGTCCCCGTGTTGCGCGGCGTGGACCAGACGGATCTGGGAACCTTGGCCGAGACCTACCGGCCGTTGGTCATCGCGGCGAAATCGAGAAGAATCCCACCCGAAAACCAGGGAGGGGCCATCGCGTCCGTGACGAACTACGGACCGCTCGGGATCACCTGGGGAACGCCCATCCCGCAACCGACGGAAACCCTCATCGTGGGGCTCGGTCGCGCCGAACTGCGGCCTTGTTGGGACGAAGCGCGTGATGCGTTCCGCCCGAGGCGCGAAGCCGAACTGACCGTCACCTTTGACCATCGTGCGATGGACGGGGCCGCTTCGGGACGGTTGCTGAACCGCCTGCTCACGCTGTTGCAGAACCCCGCGTCGCTATGACGCGCGTTCCGCCGGGGCGCGCTCCCGCGCGATTCCGGCCGGTTAACGCCAGATCCCGACCAAGTGTTGGAACCACCCAACCAGGGCGCCCCAGCCGTGCGGGTCAGTTTGGAGGTGCCAAGCCACGCAAACCGAAAGCATGAGGAGACCGGCGCGGACTTCTTTCATGGGAGGCGCCGTCCCTAATGGCAACAAATGTGCCGGGCGAACCACGGTTGAAGTAAGTGGACGGCACGCAACGGGTTGCTTTGGGAACGCGCACGCCGTTTCGTAAAGGTGCCGTCTGCACCGTCCCAAGATTGGGATGTGTTTGTCCCGCTTTTGAACTCCGCTGGTCGGCGCGTCGCAGCGGTTTGCCCAACGTCCGCCTCGGACGGACGGCATGCGGACGGCACGCCAGGACCACTTCACCTCTGCCGGAACTGCGAGGTGCCGTACGATGACCGGGCGAGCGCCCCGGCATGGCCGAACCCAGGCGCTTACTTATGGGCAAACGAGGCGCCAAAATTCTGGCGAACTCGGTCCGGCATGGCGGGTAAAACCTAGCGCGATCTCGCGCCCGGAGCGTTGAAACGCAGGCTTGTAAAACGTGCGTGGTTTGCGTTGACTTCGCTGCTTTCCAAAACGGTACACATTGACGCAACACCGAATGTCCACGCTCGTACTCGTGACGGTCTCGGCGCACAGCGGCGGAGAACGCAAACTGGTGCGTTCGGCGGCACTGCTTTGCGAAGTGCCTGCGGAGGCGCCGTCTGAACCCGCGCACGCGGTGCAGATCGCGCTACACACGGCGACCGAACACCTGGATCATCTCTGGAAGCTGCAGGAGACTGCCACAGGCTTGATCGTGCGGCATTTGGTCGTGCCGTCCCGTCCACCCTGGGCTCAGTTCCGAGACGCGGACGTGCATTGCCCAAATGGGGTGCAGATTTGGATGAAGTGATTTGGGGTACAGGGCCGCGCATTGGGTCGCGTCCGCATCCCGTCGGCTAGGCCGCCAAGCGGAGTCTCGCGATGGCGTGGGGTAAAGTTCGTCGCCTCGCCCTGCCAAGCCTTGCCCTTACCAAGCCGTCTCGGTGCAGCCGCCCCCAGGTGGTTGGTTCCGGCGTGCGTCCAGGGGAGCGCGGGCGTCCCGCCCGTCAGCGGGAACGGCGGCCGGGACCTTCGCCCGGCCCGCAACGCTTCGCGAAGCCCGGTTGACGTTTAAGCCTCCCAAAGGGCTCGCCCCGGCTCCGGAACGGGCGGGACGCCCGCGCTCCCCCTGGTAGGCAAGCGCTGCGCCATCGGCGTCTCGCCGGCTGCGGTGTGGCAGCGCCCTCCCGAGCCTTGCCTCTGCCTTCGGAATTCCGGCTGTCGGCGGATGGCAGCGCGTACGGGATTCGAACCCGTGTACCAGCCTTGAGAGGGCTGTGTCCTAGGCCTCTAGACGAACGCGCCAACGCCGGCCCGAATGTATCGTGCCTCAAGTCAAACACAAGATCCGTCGCCGGGCGTCAAGTGCTCGAAATGGACGCGTCCATCGCCTCTCTCAACGGCTGGTCGTTGCGCTCGTCGTCACCTTCTTTGCGGCACGCTTCGCCGCGTCCTTCTTCTCCAACTCGTACACGGGGATCGTCGGTTTGATGTTGAACTGCGTGACGGAGCCAACGCGCGCATTTTCGTAAACGCTGATCAGTTTACTCAGACGCGGTTCCAGCCGACGCATGCGGTCCGCGGTGTAGTGGTAGTAGGCCCGCAAATATTCCCGCCGACCTTCTGGAGTAAGGGCGTGGTCGGCATATCTCACGAGCGAGATGGCGTAGGGGTCCCGCGCTGTCAGCGTCCGGATTTCCCGGAAGCGGACGGCATCCTTGTACTTCTGCTCGGCACTGCCTTGGCCGTTCGCAGGAGCAAACGCCTGGGGCGCGATCGGGTTAGGCAGCAAGTCGAAGGTGCTGGGTGGCGGTGTGGCAGACGGCGCCGGCAACGCCGAGGACTCCGGCAATAGGTCCGGCGGGGATGGCGCCGACGGTACGGTTTCTTCCGGCGAAGCCTCTGGCGCAGCCGGCGCGGTCAAGTCGCTGGGCGTCGGTTCAGGCTGCTGCGCAACCCCTGTAACCACGACGCCGAACACGAACCCAAGAGCCAAAAGGGTTTGCCGGACGCAGGAAGCCGTCATGCCGTCGCGACTTTAGCCGGTAGGTGCTGGAACAAAACCAAAAACGTGTCGTGCTGCCTCGATGAGCAGCCCAGCGCAAGTCCAGATGCCTCGTGAGGTCAAGGTCTCCGGAAACGTCGGGCCGTGCTCGGCAACTCCTCTCGTCACGCCAGGATTGACCCGTTCGACCTCGGGCCGGCGGGATTCGAACCCACGACCTCTTGAACCCCATTCAAGCGCACTACCAAGCTGTGCTACGGCCCGGATAATCGGAAACGGAGACCTTTAACGTACGCCGACCCGGTTGCAAGCCCAAACCAAGCTAGAACCGCACTGCCACGAACCGAGGCCGCAGTTTCCTGCGGCCGCAACCATGGGGCACTGGCCAAGCGGGTTTCCCCTCGTTGCCTTACTTCACCGCGCCAAAGGTCAGTCCGCGCACGAGCTGTTTTTGGGTGAGCCACCCCATGACCATGATTGGGGCCACCGCAAGCACCGACGCGCCTGACAGTTTGGCCCAGAACAAGCCCTCCGGACTGGAGTACGACGCAATGAAAACGGTGAGCGGCGCGGCGTGGGCGCTCGTCAAGTTGATGCTCCAGAAGGCCTCGTTCCAAGAGAGGATGATCAGAAGCAGCGCCGTCGAGGAGAGTCCTGGCAACGCCATGGGCCGCAACACGTGCCAAAGTTCGGTCCAGATCGTCGCGCCGTCGATGCGGGCCGCCTCCAAAATCCCGGCAGGGATCTCGCAGAAGTAAGTGAAAGACATCCAGACGGCAATGGGCAGGTTCATCAGCGTGTAGATGATGAGCAAACCCCAAATGGTGTCGAGCAGGCCGAAGGTCTTAAACAGCAGGTAAATCGGGATCAGAACGCCCACCGCCGGCATCATCTTGGTGGACAACATCCAGAGCAGCGTCTTTTGCGTCTTTGGAGTGGGAAAAAATGACATCCGGTACGCCGCCGGGATGGCGATCAGAAAGCAGAGCAGGGTCGAGCCCACCGAGATGTAGATCGAATTCAGCGCGAACTGCACGTAGTTGCTGCGCGCGAAAACCTCCCGGAACGACTCCAGGGTCGGCATGAAGATCAGGTCCGGGGAGTAGGCACCCTGCTCGGTCTTAAACGCCGTGATCGTCATCCAGAAGATCGGGAAAAAGAGGAGGATGGCGATTAGCCAGCCGAGGATGCCGAACAGCCAGGGGCTAAGGTTACGCTTCGCTTTGCTCGCGGTGCCGACACCGGCCCCGGTGCTTGCGGTGCTTGTGACGACGGGTGTTGCGGTGCTCATGGGTGGTTGCGCGCCTCAGCGCCCCTTCAAGTTTTGCGCGAGCATACGGACGAGGAAGAAAGCCACGATGTTGGCCAGGATCACGGCCAGAATGCCTCCGGCTGAGGCGATGCCGACGTTAAACTGCTGCAGACCAAGAGAGTAAACCAAGTAAGCCAAGTTGGTGGTGGCGTGACCCGGAC
>CAXUNV010000280.1:0-6399 GCA_964252355.1 uncultured Chthoniobacterales bacterium
GTCCCAGCGGCCGCCGGAGGCGTGCTCCTCGTAGAGCTTCTTGCAGCCGGCGGCCTTCAGGGCCCGGACCTGGGCGGCGGTGTCCTGGGCGTCGGCCTTCGAAACGCGGGCGTAACCGATCAGCATGCTTGCAAAAACCTATCGCCATTGATTGTTGAATGGCAAACGGATTTTGCAATTCCTTCCTCCTCGGGAGGCGGAACGGCCCCGCGTCCTTGCGAAAACGCTCGTTTGCGCAACGCGGTCGGAACGCAAGGGTGACGGGCGCGCAGGCGACGACCGGCCTGACCAAGGGGCGACGGGAAGGGCGCATCCCGCCAAGCCGGGACGCCTGCCTTCCGTTGTTCGGAACCCGGAAAACCCGATACTTCGCGTTCCTCTTTCCCGTCATCGACGTGGCCTTCGGGATGGCGTACTTCCCCCGCCGCGACGAGTACCCCAAGGCGGGGCTGGCCCGGCAGCCCGAGCCGGCCGGCCTCTGGGATTACCTCTCCCAGCCCTTCCGGTGAGCGCGGGGTAACTTGGGAAAGCTGTCGGCGGGTGCCAGCGGTTCCGCACGCCGGCCTGCCCACCCCCAAAAACTAATCGTGGAGACCGGCGGCCGCACCCGCCTCTCAAAAAGGCGGCTTGGCCCCGCGGTACGGCCGGGTGCCGTGCCGGGAGGTTTACCCCGGGGCGATCCGATTCGCCGCACCAAATCTGACGCCTTCAACGCGGCGTGATCGTGCCGTCCTGGTCCACAGCAAAGCGGTAAACTTTGCGCGAGAGGGGAGCTTTCTCTTTGTCAAACGCATCGTAGGTGATTTCTAGTTCGCGCCCCTCCAGGCCGGTGAGGTATAGTTCCTCAGGCGGGAAGTGGACTCCGAGGCGCTCCAGGATGCGGGCCAGGGGCCCGTTAGCCATCGGCAGGAATAGCAACCCACCCTCCCTCTGCAGAAACAGGTAAATGTGGTTCACCTGCGTCGCAGGTTTCATGTTCACCGCCACGATGGAGGCGTCCGCGTTGCGGAAAACCGACCCGCCGCGGGGCATGTCCTTCACCGTGCCGGGCAGGGAAATCTGAAAGTCTTGATCGGGACCTCCTGCCGCGCCTTGCAGGACCAGTTCAAACCGGGTCGAGAACTTCTCAGCGCGCCCGAGTGGTTTAAGCGATACGCCGGCGCAAGCTCCTGGATCGGTCAGGAGCAGGAGCGCCACCGCGGCAAAATTCAGTACGCAAGGCGTCGCACTCATCTGGCTTGGGAGCTACGGTAGCGGGTTTGGCCGGGGCGCACAAACCTCCAATCGACCACGGCCTCATGATCCACAAAACCGAGTTGCCGTGCGGATTGCGGCAGAACGTCCAGCCCCGACCGGTTCGGATAGTTTTGCTCCGCGCTCGGACGCGTGTGCGTTTCCCAATAAGGATCCTGGGATTGCGGGTTGAAGCCATAGTGCGGACCGATGTCGACGATCGGCCCGACCGCAGTCTGTCCGGTCCGCGTGTTTCTTACCTCGATGACGACGTTCGGCAGCTTGTTGTGGGGGGCAACGAATTGGGCGGGCAACGCAAACCCAGGTTCGTGCGCAGTGAGGACACGGCCGGTGTAAGCGCTCTTGTTAGGATCCTGCGGGCCACCAAAGTCAGTGGCCTTGATGTTCCGTTGCCAGCCGTCGCCGCCGCCCGTCCCCGGCGATCCCGCCGCGCCCGCGCTGCTGGCCCCGGCGGCGCTCGGGCCGTACACGAAAGCACCGTAATTGTCGACGTTGCTTACCTGGTTTGAATAGTTTGGCGTCCAAACGTCGTGCGGCCCTTGCGGGCCAAGCACATGACCGATTTGGTTGTTCGAGTCCTGATACATCGGCCCATCGGAGCCGTCCGGCGTGGGGAAACTCCCATCCATCTCCGTGAGACCGCCGTCCCCGTCGTTGAGGAGTTTGGTAGGCTCGTCGTCGGTCCCGAAAGGGTCCGTTGCGTCCACGGAATCTCCCTCGCAGTAGGCGTAGAGGTTGCCTGGGCTGCCCGCGAACCCCGTGGGGTCGGCCTGCAGGAAGCGGCCGAGGTCGGGGGCGTACGCGCGCGCGCGCAGGTCGACCAAGCCGGAGGTCCAGCCGGCCAACGGCACGTACGGTCGCCCGGTGAGGTAGCGGTCGTTGTTGAACGCCGAGGCGGCCAGCGGCGAGCCGTCGGCATCGAACAGGAATGGATTGCCGTAGGGGCCGTAGCAGACCAACTCCTGGATCACGCCGTTCGAATCGCTGACCGCGACGACGTTCCCCAAGCGGTCCTGGTGGTAATGGGCGTAGCTTTGGCCGTAGACCCCGACGACGAGCTCGTCGGGCGCATCCCCGCTCTCGAACTGCGCGACGAGCGCCGTGTCGTCCAGGGTAAAGGTGGCCCGGAGGGCCGCGCCCTGATAGACGTGCTGGACGGCCGGGCCGTCGCCGGACTGCACGACCTTGCGGCCCAGCCCGTCGTAGGTCCAGGCGTACGTCACGGACCCGTTGGAGGCCGACCGCAGGCGGCTCTCCGCATCGTACGTGAACGCCCAGCCCTGGTACGAGGTCAAGTTGCCGTCCGCGTCGTACGTGGGCGCACCGCTGCTGGTGGACGTGTACTGGTTCAGCGCATTGACCGCGTAGCCGGCCGTTCCGCCCCCTTGGTAGGCGATCGACGTGCGGTTGCCCGCCGGGTCGAGGTTCACGGCGTAGGCGCCGGCCGCAGGTTCGGGCGCCCAGCCCGTGCCAAGGGCGCGGGAAAACGAGGTCAGGCGGCCGGCCGCGTCGTGGCCGTAGGCGAGCGTCGCGCCGGAATGGGGTCAGCGCACGAAACGGACAATAAAGTACGTTAAGCTTCAGGCTGCGTCGTAAACAGGTGGGACATCGAGTCCTGGGCCTTTCGTAATGGTCGAAAGCGGCCTTTTGCGACCCGTTTATTGGCGTGCCAGACGTAATCGCCGGTCAGGTTGATGTGTTCCCAGCCCAAGGGCGACAGGTGCCTCAAAAGTGCACCGTCGATCAAGTGACCCGCCTCGCGGAGCCCGTTGACGGCCCGCTCCAAGTAGACGGTGTTCCAGAGCACGAGGGCGGCGACCACTAAGTTTAAGCCACTCGCCCGGTAACGCTGGTTTTCGAAGGTGCGGTCGCGCAGTTCACCCAGACGATTAAAGAAGACGGCCCGAGCCAAGGCGTTTTTGGCTTCGCCTTTGTTCAAACCCTCCTGAACCCGGCGGCCCAGCTCCGGACTTTGAAGCCATTGCAGGGTGAACAAGGTTCGCTCGACGCGCCCCAGCTCGCGCAGCGCCAGCGCCAAGCTGTTTTGGCGTGGGTAGGCGCCCAGCTTGCGGAGGATGAGCGAGGCGGTCACCGTGCCCCGCTTGATCGAGGTGGCCAGACGAAGAACTTCTTTCCATCCGGTGGCCATTTGCCTGACGTTCAGCGTCCCACCCACCATATGGCCAAGCGCAGGGTACGTCGATCCTTTGTCGGGCACGTAGAGGCGGCGGTCGGCCAGGTCGCGAATGCGCGGCGCAAAGCGAAAACCCAACAGGTGGCAAAGGGCAAACACATGGTCCGTGAATCCGGCGGTGTCGGTGTAATGTTCTTCAATTTTGAGGTCCGACTCGTGGTAGAGCAAGCCGTCCAGCACGTGCGTGGCATCGCGGACGGTCGCGTTGATCACCTTGGTGTGAAAGGGCGCGTACTGGTCGGAGACGTGGGTGTAGAAGAGCACCCCGGGGTCTGTGCCGTAGCGAAGGTTGACCTGACCCCCTTGCTCCCCGCGTCCGCCGGCCCGGAATCGTTGTCCGTCGGAAGAAGAGGTGGCGCCTTCGCCCCAATGGGCGGCGAAGGGCTGGCGATGCTGGCAGTTAATGAGGCGGGCCAGCGCTTTGGTGTAGGTCTCGTCGCGGATGTGCCAGGCCGAGAGCCACGACAATTTGGCGATCGAAGTCCCCGGGCAGGCCTCGGCCATTTTATGCAATCCGAGGTTGATCGCATCGGCCAGGATCACGGTCAGCAGCAGCGGGCGGTCGGTCGCCGGCTCCTGATGCTTCAGGTGGGTAAAGTCGTCGGTGAACCCGGTCCAGCGATCCACTTCCAAGAGCAGGTCGGTGACTTTGACGAGCGGCAAGAGGGCGTAGGCCTGCCGCATCAAGGCCTCGGCTGCTTCCGGAACCGCGTTCGTTAGGGGCGTCACCTTGAGAACCCCTTCCGTAATCGCCGCATCGGGCAGTTGGCGCCGGGCGGCGAGCGCATCGACTTTTTCGAGTTCCTGCCGCAAGAGGGTTTCACGCTCCGGCCAATACCGGTCGAAACTTCCGCCCGCCCCCAGCGGCAACTCCTCGGAGACCTCCAACGATTCGAACGCAGAGGAAGGCAGCAGGTAATCCTCGAAGTCCTTGAACTGACGGCTGCCGGGCACCCAGATGTCGCCCGAGCGAAGTGCGTTTCTGAGTTCCGTCAAGGCACACAACTCGTAGTAACGCCGATCGAAGCCCGATTCGGTGAACACGAAGGGCGCCCAGCGACGGCGGACGAATTCCTTTGGCGCCTGGGCGGGCACCCCCCGTGAGTTGGTGGTGGTGAGCTCTCTTACCACCTCGATCGCATCCAGAACCTTTTGTGCGGCAGGCGCGGCTTTGAACTCGAAAGCATCCAGAAACGCGGGTGTGTAGCGGCGAAGCTGCGAATGATGGTTACCCAGAAGCCCCAGGTAATCGAAATCTTCGGACCGGGCCAACGTGGCGGCCTCGCTGACGCTCTGGGTGAACCGTTCCCAGGAAACGATTTGCTCGATCGCGGTATAAGGATCAAGGCCCGCATTTTTTGCTTCGATCAGCGCCTGGCCAACTTGGGCGTAAAGCCGGACCTTTTCATTGATGGCTTTGCCCGATTGCTGAAACGAGGCTTCATAAGCACGCTTGGCCTTGGCGAAGGCGCTTCCAACCATGCGGTCGTGCAGGTCAAGGATCTCGTCGATGAGCGTGGCCTGGGTGTCCAGCAGGATCGCCACCAAGGTGGCCTGACGACGTTGGGGCTCGAAGTCTTTTAAATGGTAAACGGTGGTCTGAGCGCCTTCGCGCGCGAGCCGCAGCAGGTGGTTTTGGTGGACGGTGCGATCCATTTCGACCGGTAAACCGACCTGGCGCAGCGCTTGCAGCCTGGCAACGTGATCCAGCAAGTTTCGCGCGGAAGGGGCGCCGGCGGGCTGGCGTAGCCAAGCCAGGAAGGTTTGGTGGGTTCCTTCGCGCGCGTTCAGAAGCGTTTCGAGCCTCTGTTTCTGCCCTTCGTCGAGCGGAGCGGTCAGGCGTTTGTACAGGCGACGCTGCGCTCGCGTGACGACCTCCGCGCACAAGCGTTCCAAGACCGGCAAACCCGGAAGGATGATTTTGGCGTTCCGGAGGTTTTCCACCAGTGCTTGGGCCAGCACGATGCCTTGGTGGGTCTGGTCGGCTAAGGGGGCGAGCGCGGCGGCAAATTGCCGATGATGGGCCACCGTGAACGTCTGGAAGCCAAAGTGTTCCTGCAATTCCAACAGGTGTTCACGGCGGGTCTCATGACGCTCGGCGTAGAAGGGCCACGCCCCCGTGGGCACCTTGAGCTGAGCGGCCGCCATGCCCAGGATCGGCGGGTAAGGAATTTCATCGAGGGCGATTAGTCGACAAGGAAACCGAAGGTAGCAGAGTTGGACCGCGAACCCCAGCCGGTTGTGATCGCCGCGACGCCGGCGGATGACCGCCAGGTCGTGCGTGCTTAAGGTGTAATGCCGGAGGAGATCGGCCTCTTCGGTCGGAAAGGTCAGCAACTCGGCGCGCTGGGCCGGGGTGAGCAGCTCGCGGCGGGGCATGGGGCCTTCTCAAAAACCTTTGTTTACGAGAAGTAGATCCTACCGGCGCTAAGCCTGCCGAAAAGGCGCCTTTTACGTTCTCGAAAACCATTCTTGATTCGTTCTTCTCGTTTGGGCATGCCCTAAACGGGTATCGAGAACCTTATGCCCAGGCGAGCACTTCAACGCATGCGGATCGGCTACGCCCGGGTGTCGACCGAGGATCAAAACCTGGCCCTGCAGCTCGACGCGCTCAAGCAGGCGGGGTGCCAGCGCGTGTTCACCGACCGACTCAGCGGTGCCCGGCCCGGGCTGAAGGAGGCCCTTTCCCACCTGCGCGAAGCCGACACCCTCGTGGTTTGGAAGCTGGACCGGCTCGGCCGCAGCGTGAAAGGGTTGGTCGACCTGGTCAGCGGGATGCAGAGCCGGGGCGTCCATTTACAGAGCTTGACCGACGGCATCGACACCCGAACGCCGGCGGGCCGGTTTTTCTTCCACGTAATGGCCAGCCTTGCGCAGATGGGGCGCGAGCTGACCGTCGAGCGCACGCGGGCGGGCCTGGCGATCGCCAAACGGCAGGGGCGCGTGGGGGG
>CAXUNV010000281.1:0-6386 GCA_964252355.1 uncultured Chthoniobacterales bacterium
GGTAGGCGAAGCCCGCGCCGGCCAAGTTGTCGGCGAGCTTATTCAAGTCGCGCACCGCCCCGTCGGCGTACAGGAACGCGTGGTAGAGCGAGCTGCCCGGCGAAAGCTCCGACAGGCCGACGACCTCGCCCGAGTCGTTCAGGCCGTCGGCGCGGGTCATCGTGCCGCCCAGCGTGCCCAGGTCGCGCATTGCCCCGCCCTCGTAGAGGAAGGCGCGCTCGATGGGGGACGACACGTCGGCCGTCGGCTGGGCCGAGAAGCCGGCGACCCCCCCCGCGTCGTTGAGGCCGGTGATGGTGACGGGATTCCCCTTGCCCAATGCGCTGAGGTCTTTCAGCGTTCCGTCGGGCGAATAGAGGAAGGGGTGCGTCGCCGCGCCGCCCGCCAAGGTGCTGACGCCCACGACCTCGCCCGAGGAGTTGATGGCGCGCGCCCCGCCGTAGTTCCCGCCCAGGGTGGGAAGGTAGCGCACCGCGCCGGTCCCCAACGAATAGACGTAGGCGCGGCTCCCAAATTGCCCGCGGGCAAACACCGTCGCCGCGCCGACGACCTCCCCCGAATCGTTGATGCCGGACGCCGAACTCTGGCCACGGGCGTCGCCGACCGGCAAGGCCTGGAAACCGCCCCCGCGTGAAAAGACGCCGGCCCGGGGAACCTCGCCCGTCGGCTGAAGGGAGCCGGCGACCTGCCCGGCGCGGTTGATGGCCCGGGGCTCCGCGAAATCCAAGGTTCCCGGCGTCAAGTCCGTCAGGCGCTCCCCGGCGTACAGGAACGCGTGCTCAAGCGGCTGACCCGGCTCCCCGAATTGGCCGTAGCTGATCCCGACGACATCCCCGGCGTCGTTGAGGGCGGTGGCGAAGCTGCTGGTCCCGGCATCGCCCAACGGCAGGGCGCCCAGGTTGACGCCGCGGTAGCGCGGGGGGCGGTGGGCCCGGAGCGCGCCCGCGGGCGCCAGGGCCAGCAGCAGCGGCAGCAGCGCCGCCGCCCACAGGGGGGCGCTCCCGCCCCGCAACGACGTCCGAGTCATGGTGCCCCCGGGCTTAGCGGGTCGCCGCGCCGGCGTCAAGCCCGGACCCAGGGGGAGCGCCCCGCCGTTGCGCCAACGAGCCAGACTGTGTAAAAACATTGCGTTTTTCTGTTTGGCTTTTTAGGCTTGCGCATGCGCCACGTCCAAGGCGTCGATCCCGCGCAAGCCATGCTGCCGCCGCCCGCGGCCGACGATTGCGTCGGTGAGCAAAATCCGGTCCGGTTCCTCGCGAAGGCCGGCTTCGCGCGGGTTGAGCCGAGCGGCACCGGCCGGCCGGGCTACCGCCCGGCGGACCTGCCCAAGCCCTACCTCTACGGTTGCCTGAACCGGGTGCGCCCGAGCCAGCGGCTGGAAGCCGAGACGCACCGCAACCTGGAAGTCATGTGGTTGCTTCGGGGGCTGCGACGCCGACGAGGCGAAGGCCCGAAAGGGCCAATTGGAGGCCGCCGCGCGGGAGGCGGTGCGGCATTTCGATCTCGTGGGCTTCCTTCGCGCCCACGACTTCCACCGGCACGCCGTGAGCTTTCGGCCGGGCATGCTCCAATGGCTCGGGCCGCAGCCGCTGCGGGTCACCACGCCGGGAGAAGGCGCGGCCCTTGTTGTGGGTCCCGACAAGTTGGGGACGGCCCACCGGACAAGGCACGGTGAGGAGACGGCGGGACCCCGCCGCAAGGAAGGTTGCCTCAACATAGAAGGCTTTGCAGTGTTCAGCGAAGCGCAGGGGCGGTGGGTTGACGTCCGGCAGGTGATCGAAGAGCACGCCGTCGGCCTTGAGGCATTCTTAGGGCTTTCTCGCCCTACGCCGCCGGCCTGAAGCCGATTTTTAGCTTTGATGGCGTGCAACGGGTTCCGTAAGGGAAGGCATGCCAGCCGCGCCTTCCCGCCGCGCGACGACCGCGGCCTTTCGATCGGCCCGCGACGACGGGTGCGGGCACTGGCCCAAGGGCAGGCGAAAGCACCCCGAAGATGCGCGCCTGATAGCTGCGCTCCGCCGCGCCCTGGCCCACCGCCGCAGGCGTTTCGGCGGCGAGACCTGTAAGACGATCAAGGACTGCACCCTGGACGTGTCCCGCTTCACGCTCTACCGCACCGTGCGTCTCGCCCCGGCCAGCCCTTAACCGGAGTTTCTATTCTATCACTTCCCAATCCCCCACCGCAAGGGCGGGGGCTGATCCGCCGGGGAAGGCAAGTCGCGACCCGGGTCGTCACGCGGTCATTCCTCCCGCACGGACGAAAAATCCCCGCCGCCGTCGGCGAGGATCCAGTACCGGAAGCAGAGCAGCCCCTGCGGGTTCATGACGGAGCGCACGCACGCGCCTCCAAGGCGCGCAGGGCGGCGAACAACCCGCCCGCGTTCTGGAGGACCACGCAATCGCCGACCGGAACATGGTGGGCGCCGGAAGAATAATCCAGGGTTTTGGCGTCCGGCGGTTTGCCTGCCGACAGACCCCGTCGGGCTAGCGCTGAAGGCGGGCCGACGAGTAGTGCGCCGCAAAACCCACGGAGCTGCCCTTTGCGCCCCCCGTTGTCCTGCCTGCGTGCGCAGGCGTTCAGCAACGACTTCGTCGACCAGGAATGCTTTTTCTTGGCTTACCGACGAAGACAGGGCAGACATGGGTATGCAGCCCGGCACCCAAGTTTGGATCCCTTGCCGTCGGACGGAGGGAATGTTCAGCAACGAATCCGCGGTCGAAATCGTCCTCGAGTCCGGCGAAACCCTGTCGTTGTACGTTGACAATGGCTTGGTGGAAGGAACCGGGGACAGGGCGAAACTGCGGGTGTACGTGGCGGACGGCGCGGGTGCGACGGTCACTGTCCTGTTGCCGACCGACTCAATCCAGGGTTCCCGGTGGGCGAGGCTGCCGGAGGCGGACCTGGTCGCCGCATGATCCTGTCGAACGGGGCCATCCTGTCCGGAATCCGAGACGGTTGGTTCCAGATCGAGCCGCTGGCCGGCCACGATCCGTCCAGCGCTCCCTTCAACACCAGCGCCGTAGACCTTCGCCTCGGCCGCGAGGTGCTCGTCCCCAAGAAGCAGGTCCCGGTCTCCATCGACCTGAGAAACGCTGGGATCGCTGGTTTCCTGCACCAAAACTCCGCGCGTCGGCAAATCTCCGAAGACCAGCCGTTCGTGCTCCGCAAGGGTCAGTTCGTCCTGACCAACACCCTCGAGCGGGTGTCGTTCCCGATCCGTGCGGGTGAGCAATGCCACAGCGCGCGGGTGGAGGGCAAAAGCTCCCTGGCCCGTTGCGGCATCCTGGTCCATTTCACCGCGCCCACCATCCACGCCGGCTTTGAGGGCACAATCACCTTGGAGATGATCAACCTGAGCGAGCACGACTTCCTGCTCTTCCCCGGCATGTACATCTGCCAGCTGATTGTGGAAGAGGTGAAAGGGGCACCGATCGCCGCGCCCAATCAGTTCACCGGCCAATCCGGTCCCGCCGGCGTGGTCGACGTGGGGTAAGCCTTCGGGGCAAGCCCCCTCCGAGAACGCGTCAGCCCCGTTTCCTGCTCAACCTCCCGGCCCTCACCGGTTCTCCTCCCAGCCGATTCGACACGCGACCGACGCGGACCCGGGCTGCGCCGGCCAAAGGCGGGTGCTCGGCCTGAAATAGCGCCACATAACCCCCTTTATGCAGCCCTAGCTCGAGCGGTGCCACACGTGGAAGACGCCTCGGAGTCATCGCGCAAGATCCCGTGTCCGTCAGCAACGGTCACAGCCGTCATCAGAACTGACCGGGCGCCTGACCTTCATTTTCAGATGCGGAAATGGGGAAGGGTCCCAAGCACGTATCTGTGGTATGGGTCGGCGGGTGAGCGGTTCCCTACGGATCCGGGCGTGACTGTCGGACGGTTTCCGTGGCGGGCTGTGTGGTGGGTGCGGCTGTTCTTACGCGGTTTCTGCAGAAACGGTGCGCGGCACCAAGCGTTTGCACCATTCCCGCTGAAATCTCGGAAGCGAGCCGGACGGTTACCGCGCCACGGGTGCAGGAAACGCGCACAAACCCAAGCTGAGGAACAGGTGAGGTAAACGGTCGGTGACGTGCGTCTCTTCGGACGGTCTGGGTCCATGAGACCGTCAAATCGTGGTCAACGTGACCCCGTTTCCGTGCAGCGCGCCACCGTGACCGCAATTTCCGGTTCGGTGGCGGAGATCGTTCGCCTACCGGATAAACTCCGAGACGCTCAGGCCGGCCTCGTCATCAGCGCGGAAGCTGAGCGTCTTCATTCGTCGGATTGTGTTACGGTGAGAAAGGTGTCAACAAGGTCGTGGCAGGAGCGACCCTAAGGCAGACCCGCCTCGACTTGCCCTTTCCGCGACAGATCGAAGTTGAGCAAAGCCATTTTGGACAACAGAGGCTGCGGTTGGCGACGCCAGGGTTGGAGTGAAGGCAAGCATGCATTAAACCCGGGAGAGAAATCTCTCGATAAGATCGCTCATCGTTTCCGGGGCCTCGATCGGTGCCATGTGCGATGCGCCCGCGATGACCTCCACCTGTGCGCCGGCGATCTGCTCCGCGAGCAGGCGGGCTGCGGCCGGCGGCGTGCTGGGGTCTTCCGCCCCGACCAACACGAGGGTTGGGCAGGAAAGACTCGCGAGCCGCTCCCGCGTGTCGAGGCCGGCGATCATCTCCCACAAGACCGCGTGCACCCCGGGATCGCACGCCAGGACCGTTTTGGTCACGCGGTCGATGACGTCGGGTCGCCGCTGCCGGAATCTTTCCGTGAACCAACGACCCAGCGTCGCCGGCAACACGGCCGGCATCCCGCCTCGGCGCGTGGTGGCGGCACGGTCCCGTAAAGCCTGCCGCGCCGGATCGGAGAACGTGCAGGCCGACCCGACCAGGCAGAGCGAGCGGACAGAGCCAGGATGGGTCAAAGCGAAGTTCTGGGCGACCATCGAACCCATCGACAAGCCGACGACGTGCGCCGGGCCGCGCGCCGCCTTTTCAACCACGGAAGCGACCACCCCGGCCAAGCGAGCAAAGCTGATCTCCCCGGGCAAGGCGCCGGATCGGCCGTGCCCCGGCCAATCCAAGGCCACGACGTCGTGCGTCTGCGACAGTCGTTCGAACTGGGCATCCCAGTAGGTGAGGTCCAGGCCGACCGCGTGCAGCAGGATGGTCGGCGTCCCGCCATCCCTTGGACCCGCACGGACGAAATTCACGAAGGGATCGGCGGCGGCGGTGGTGGTCATGCGAGGGGTCGATTGGTGGTGGTCAGCTTTGCTTGGGCGTCGCGAGCCGTCCAGCCCCGTCCAAACCCGGAGGACTGGTGCCCTGCACGCAGCGCCCGAGCACCGGCCCTCCCGGGAGACGTTAGCTAGCTAAAAGGGAGCGCGGGCCTCCCGCCCGTTTCCGGCAGGTGGGGTGCGTCGTCGCCCCGCGCCTCTGGCGCCGCGTTTCGGCGGCAACCGCTGACCGTCAGGCGCGATCTCCCGCAACGCCATCCGTTTGTAGGTTTCCACCAGCGCGGCGCCCTCCCGGCGCCCGACGGAGATGGCGAGCCGCATCGCTGTCTCTCCCAGGTGCATGACGAGGAGGGCGGACCTGGCGAGCTCGGCTGGGTCGGCGTCCGGCCGCAACCGCACCAAGGTCGCGGCCAGCAACGCGCCATTCGCCCGGCTCTCGTCCAGTTCGAAATCGCGGAGCGCTTGGTCGGCCTGGGTGGCCGACCAGATGTCGCGCATCACCGGCTCGGCGAGAAACATGGCGTAATAAGTGTCGATGAGCCCGCCGAAAGCTTCGCGTAGGCCCGCCAAGTCGCGCACCTTGACCAGCTCGGCCTCGATGCAGGCCCTGCCCAGCGCGTTGTAGCGTTGCGCCAGGGTCCGGATGATGGCGGCCTTGTCGGGAAAATATTGGTAAAGGGACCCGATCGAAACGCCGGCGCGCTCGGCCACCTCGCCCATGCGCATCGCGTCGCTGCCACCCTCCGCAATGAGCGCCATGGCCACGGCCAGCATGCGTTCCACCCGTTCGCGACTGCGCCGTTGGCTCGGCGCGCGGCGCAGGGGCGGGATGACTTGAAGGGATGCGGGTGCGGGCGCAGGCGCGGTTGGCACCGTGCCGTCCACAGGTGGGTTTTTGAAGCGGTTGCGCGACCCTTTCAGCGTGCCGGACCCTAACACCGTTTGGGCTGCGGCGCCTCCCTGGGCGAAGGTGGAGACGAAGGCGGTGTTGGGTTGGCCGGGACCGCCCCGCCAAAAAAACCCGTTGACCGGAAGAACGTGAGGATTTATCACATTAGGAAACGTGAGGAATCCTCACATAACCACAAACGTAAACGGGAGGAGAGAGGTCGTGCAGGAGGAGAAGGAGAAAAAGATTCTGGTTTTGGGCGGCACGGGCAAGAC
>CAXUNV010000282.1:0-6382 GCA_964252355.1 uncultured Chthoniobacterales bacterium
CACCTGGGCGAAACGGGCGAGGTGCGCCTCCACTTCCCGTTTGACGGCACCGCCTGTCTTGTCGGCGTCGCGCTCGTGCGGCAGGTATTGCACGTCGATGATGATCTCGGCCCGACCCGCCGTCGAGCTCGGGTGTTCGCCCGCCTGCACCTGGGTCACGATGATCCCGTTCGGCTGTTCCATCAGCGGATGGTTCTTCCGCGGGTCGGTCCGCCAGCGCGCGTTGAGCGCATCGATGCCGGCCAAAACCCAACGCATCAACGCGACGGCGTCCACCGGACCGCCCTCGTCAAAATGGCGCGGCGTCAGTTCCGCATGCCCGCCGATCCCATCCACGACGATCCGGCCCCAGAGGATGCCGTGGCACAGCGGAGAAAGCCGGTTGGCCGTCGGTTCGGTGAGGATGCCAGCGTCCGCGTGGTAACCCCGATCCGCCATTGCCAGGGTGCCCATGCCCCCGATCTCCTCGTCGACCACCGTACAGAAGACCAAGTCGCCGCGCAACGGTACGCCGAGGTCCACCAGGGTCTCCGCGGCCAGGAGCATGCTGGCCACGCCGCCTTTCATGTCCACGGCGCCCCGGCCATAGATCTGGTCCCCCACTTGGTGGCCA
The DNA here is from genome assembly GCA_964252355.1 of uncultured Chthoniobacterales bacterium. Lineage (GTDB taxonomy): Bacteria > Verrucomicrobiota > Verrucomicrobiia > Chthoniobacterales > JAFAMB01 > CAXUNV01. Next base: position 614 of record CAXUNV010000282.1, read on the forward strand.
CCGAACGGCGCCTGTTGCCAGTGGGACGGTTCGCCCGGCGGCACCACGTCGATGTGCCCCGTCAACAGCAGCGAACGACCGCCGCCGCTGCCCGGGCGCACGGCCCCGAGGTTTGGACGTCCGCGAAAACTTCGGCCCTTTTGCGCCCCCGGTTTGCCCGCGTACTTCGCCAGCAAAGCCTCGGCGTCAGGTTCCCACAGGTCGGTGCGAAAACCCTTCTGCGCCAAGCGGGCGGCGAGGTATTCCTGGCAGAGCTTTTCCCCTGGTCCGGCTTGGGTCGGGTCCGCCTTGACCACGCTTTCGAACCCGATCAGCTCTTTGAGCGTTTGGGCCAGACGGTCGGCTCGGCCGTCCATGGCGGCGAGGATCTCTCGATCAGTGGCGGCATTCATGAGGTTCTGGTCGAAACGATAGTTTTTAATCTCCACCGGGGCGGACCGGTCGGCCGGTCGACTCCCCCCGGTTCGCCGCGCGGTGCAGGAGGCGGTCGACAAACACGTTAAGGATCAGGAAAGCGCCGACGATGCCCAATTGCCAGACCGCATTGACGTTTGCCATCTGCAGCCCGGCCTGCAGCGTCGTGAAAAACAGAGCGGCCAGCAGCGAACCCGCCAGGTTGGCGGATCCGCCGAGGATGTCCGTGCCGCCCAGCAATGCCGCCGTCAGCGAGAGCAGCTCCAGGTTCTCGCCGATGTTGGGGCGCGCGCTCAACAGCCACGAATCGGCGACTAACCCGGCCAACCCCGCCAAGGCGCCGCTGATCGCGTACAGCGCAAACCGCATCGTCCCCACGGGTAGCCCCAGCAACCGGCAGGCGCGCTCGTTGTTGCCCAAGGCGTACAACCACCGACCCACCGGGGTTTGAGAAAGGGCGAATTGTAGAATCACGAAAGCTGGTGCCACCACCAAGAGGGTGGCGAGAGGCACCCCCCCGAAACTCCCCTGGCCGAGTGCCCCAAAGCCGGGGGAAAGACCCGAGACCGGCGTGCCCTCCGTGGAAGCGACAGCCAACCCGTTGTAGGCGTAAAAGGTTCCGAGGGTGGCGATGAGCGGCAGCAGCTTGAGGCCGGCCACCAGGAAGCCGTTGAACGCCCCGAGGGCTGCGCCCGCCAAGACGCCGCCCAAACCCGCCAGGGACATCGGCATGCCGGCTTTTAAGAGGAGGCCCGTGGCCAACCCCGACAGGCTCACGATGCCGCCCACGGAAAGGTCGATGCCGCCGCCCCCGCCCAAAACCACCAAGGTTTGCCCCAGTGTCACCAAGCTGAGCAACGTGGAAAACTGCAGGATGGAATGGAGGTTGCCCGGCGAAAGGAACGCCGGGTTGCGCGCCGTAAAGATGCTCCCGCAGAGAGCCAGCAAGCCCAGGAGACCAGCTAAGCGGAGGCCCGACCGCTGCAGCCGGAAGCGCGGGGTAAGCACTTGCAGGAGGGAGGTCATGTCGCGTCAACCCAACGCCCCGCGGGCTGCCCGCTGCCGGCGTCCGCCCGCTTCCAAGATCAAGACGACCAAAAGCAATCCTCCCGTGATCACCGGTTGCCACAACGACGGTGCCCCCACGAGCACGAAGCCGTTTTGGAGGGTCCGGACCAGCAACACCCCCAGCAAAGTGCCCAGCAGGTTGGCGTGGCCGCCGAGCGCGGACGTGCCGCCCAGGATCGCGGCGACCACGGCGTCCAAGGCCAAAGTGCTGCCCGTCGAATTCTCGACGTTGCGGTACCGTCCGACGTAGAGCACGGCGGCAAACCCGACGAGCGCCCCGGTGGCGGTGTACGCGAAGAGCTTGGCGCGGCCCGTCGCCACCCCCGCCAGACGGGCCGCCCGCTCATTGCCGCCCGTGGCCAGCAAAGCCAAGCCCAGCGGCGTCCAGCGCAGCACCAAAAACCCCGCGAGGTACGCCACGGCGACGTATCCCGCCACGATCGGCACGCCCCACACTTGGGTGGTGACGACGGGCGTTAACGTGCGCGGCAGGCCCGACAGCCAGCTCCCGCCCAACAACAGGTAGATGGCGGCTCGGTAGACGCCGTAAAGGCCAAGGGTCGCCACGATCGGCGGCACTCGCCCGAACACCACGACCGCGCCCGTGCCAAACCCCAACGCCGTCCCCAACCACGGCCCGAGAACCATCAGCGCAAAACCCGGCCACCCCGCGCGCAAACCCCAGCCGATGAAGATGGCACAGATGCCCAGCGTGCCGCCGACGGAGATGTCGATGCCCGCGGTCGCCAGCACCAGCGAGAGACCGAGGCTGGTCAGCATCAACTCCACCCCGTTGTTTAGGACGGTCGCCAAGTTGGACGGGGAGAAAAAGTACGGCGACGCCACGCCGAAGTAGCCCGCGGCAAGGGCGCAAGCGAACGCGAGCGTGACCTCGCGCCGGGCCAGCCAGCGGGACGGCCTGACCGGAACGACCGCGCGCGGACGTGGCGGCACTATGCGGGCGAGGGCCACGGGGGCGCGTCGGTCAAAACTTGTACTGGTCGACGTTCTCCTTGGTGAACACGGTGGGCGGTCCCAACAGCAAGACCTTCGCTGCGGCGTCGTACCGGACGGGATCCTTCAACCCAGGCACCTCGTTCGTTTCAGCAAAGGGTTTGCCGTCGATCAATTGTTTGCCCGCCCAAACGGTCAGGTAGCCCAGGTCCCGCGGGCTCCACAACACGCTGAAGCCGAACGCCCCACTCTGGAGGTAGGCGCGCACGGTGTTTGGTGAACCGTACCCGGTCCCGATCACTTGGCCCGCCTTGCCCGCCGACTCGATCGCCTGACCCACGCCGGGGCAGGTGGTTGACGCCACCGCGATGAGCCCTTTCAGGTCGGGGTTGGCCGTCATGAGGTCCGTCGCGATCTGAAAGGCGCGCTGCGAAGTCCCGCCCGCGAACTGCGGTTTGAGCAACGTCAACTTCGGGTATTTCTCCTTGGCCCGTTGCTGCATGAACCCAATCCAGGTGTTGAGGTTGGTCGCGGTCGCCTCGCCCGAGACGATCCCGACCTTGCCTCCCTCACCGATGCGTTTGGCCAACTCGTCGATGATCGTGAACCCGAGGTCCTGATCCAAGGCCTGCGCGACGTAGACTTCCCGGTCGCTCTTGGGCGCATCCGAGTCGGAGGTGTAAAGGTGCGCGCCCTGGGCTTTGGCTTTGCCGATCGCCGGGTTTACCGAACTCGCGTCCAAGACCGAGAGCGACACGGCTTTTACCCCCTGATCGAGGAGGTTGTTTAGGATGCGCAGCTGTTCTGCCGGGTTCGTGTCCGTCGGTCCGGTGTAGATAAAATCGACGCCGAACTTGTCGGCGGCATCTTTGCCGCCTTGTTCCATCGCGTTGAAGTAGGGGATGCCGACGATCTGCGGCACGAACGCCACTTTCGGTTTGGTTTGCCCGTGGAGCGTCGCCGGTCCGTAGGTTAGGAAAATGCCGGCGAGCAGCGCGCCGAGGAAGTTCTGGGTGTTTTTCTCGATGGGATTGGGATGGGTGGGTGAGTGGGTAGTTGCGGTTTGGTCAGGTGAGCGTCGGGTCGCGTTCTTCGGTCGGGCCTGCGGCGACCGCTGCGCCGGTGATCCGGCTGACCACCTCCTGCGGATCGGTGCGGCGACGGTCCTGATCAAAGACCTTGCGGCCGCGACGGAGCACGACGATGCGGTCGGCCACTTCAAAGACGTCGTGGAGGTTGTGGCTCACCAGCAGTACGCCCGCGCCGTTTTGCCGAAGCCGGCCGATGAGATCCAGTACCTTGCGCGACTCCACCACGGCCAAGGCCGCCGTCGGTTCGTCCATGATGACGACCTTCGTCTCCAAATCCAGGGCGCGGGCGATGGCGACGGCCTGCCGTTGGCCCCCAGAAAGCTCGGCGATGTCGGCATCCGGCGACGGCAGGTGCGCGCCCAAGCTGGCGATCAGTTCTCCGACCCGCGCGCGCATGCGCCGGCGTTCCAGCACCGGCACGCCGAAACGGTGCCGGACCAGTTCTCGGCCCAAAAAGATGTTCTCGTAGACCGAAAGGTTGTCGACCAGGGCCAATTCCTGAAAAATCGTGGCGATGCCAAGCGCCCGCGCCTTCTTCGGCGAGTCCACCAGCACGGGCTCGCTATTTATCTCGATCCGGCCAGAGGAGGGGACGTACGCCCCCGAAAGCAATTTGACCAACGTCGATTTGCCGGCGCCGTTGTCGCCCACCAACGCCGTGACCGCGCCTTGCGGGATGTCGAGGTCAACCTCGTCCAGCGCGCGCAACGCCCCGAAATGTCGCGACAACCCGCGGGCGCGCAGCCACGCCGGCCCGTTCGATGGCCCGCCTTCGGGTTGCACGTCGTTCCTGCCCTCGCCAGCGTTCGCCAAACCGGGTCCGTCCTCCCTGATCAAACCGGTCACGTTTCCTAGCGGCCCGCTGCGCGGATGACAAACGGAAAAGCGCGGCGCGCATCGCAAATCGCAAATAGAACATCGCCAAACGGAACGCTCGCCCCACCTCGTCCTCCCTTGACGTCCGTTTGGGCAGGTCTCTTCCCTCTGCGTCGTGGCGTCGTGGCGTGGGAATTTGTCTTCCGCCATGTCCCCCGTGTCGCCGTGTGAGTCCTTCCCCTGTCGGTCGCGTCAGGCGCGTCCCCCGTTGCGCGTCCCGCGGCGTTGCGCCATCGGATCCCATCATGAACTACCGCAATCTCGGCAAGGCTGGCGTGAAGGTCAGCGAACTTTCGCTCGGTTCCTGGGTGACCTTTGGTGACCAAGTCTCGGACGACGTGGCCGAGGCGCTGATGGTCAAAGCCTACGAGGGCGGCGTGAATTTTTTCGACAACGCCGAGGGCTACGCGTCGGGCAAGAGCGAGCTCGTCATGGGCACCATCCTGAAGAAGCTGGGGTGGCCGCGCGACACCTTCCTGGTCTCGAGCAAAGTGTTCTTCGGGGCGGCGCCGCAGCCCCAAAAACCCAACCAGTACGGCCTAAGCCGCAAGCACGTCGTCGAGGCCTGCCACGCGGCGCTCCAGCGCCTCCAGGTCGACTACCTGGACCTCTTCTTCTGCCACCGGCCCGACCCGGAAACGCCCGTGGAAGAGACCGTGCGGGCCATGTCCGACCTCATCGCCCAAGGCAAGGTGCTCTACTGGGGCACCAGCGTCTGGAGCGCCGCCGAGATCATGGAAGCGCACCAAGTGGCCCGAACCTGCAACCTCGTTCCGCCGACCATGGAGCAGCCCTACTACAACCTCCTCCAGCGCGGCAAAGTCGAGGTGGAGTACGCCGGGCTCTATGACCGGGTCGGTCTTGGCACCACCGTCTGGTCGCCGCTCGCCAGTGGCCTGCTCACCGGCAAGTACAACGACGGGTTGCCGTCAGACTCGCGTCTCGGGTTGGACCGCTACGGTTGGCTGCGCGATTGGGTGATCAAGCCGGAGCGCCTCGAGAAGGTCAAAAATTTCGGCAAACTCGCCGGCGACCTCGGGCTCAGCCCGTCGGTGTTGGCCATCGCGTGGTGCCTGAAAAACCCGCGGGTCAGCACCGTCATCCTGGGCGCATCCAAAGTCGCGCAACTGGAGGAAAACCTGCAGGCGTCCGACGCCGCCGCCAAACTCACGCCCGATGTCCTCGCCCGGCTTGAGGAAGTCATGGGCACCAAGCCGAAGGGGGCCGAAAACTCGGACAATCACTGACGCGCTGCGCGCGGGGTTGCCGGTTGCCGGTTGCCCGCACGAAGGATCCCAAGATGGTCCCTGCCGGCGGCGGGTGAGGCAAAACGCCTCTTGCCCCACAAAAACCGTCCCGGCGGAGC